>NZ_JBFODJ010000125.1:0-131779 GCF_040908265.1 Aeromonas sp. R5-1 | reverse complement strand
TAATGCCGATCAGTTAAGGATCCATTGACCGATCCTCAGGCTGTGTAAGAATCCGAAACTCCTTGTTGGGTTTCGGATTTTTTTATGCGTATCGACCAAGCTCTCGACTTCATTCACGCCTGTCCTCCCGGAAAGTTTGAGTCCCTGTCTGACCTGCTGTCACCTGAACTGGTGCAGGCTTGCTTGGCCGAGACGGGCTCCGTCTCCTTGCGCCGACGGCGCATGCCCATGGAGCGGGTGCTATGGGCCATTATCGGGATGTCCTTGTTTCGTCATGTCCCTATGGCCCAGCTGGCCAACCAGCTCGATATCCTGTTACCCGGCGACCGGCCGTTTGTCGTCCCCAGCGCCTTCATCCAGGCGCGCCAAAAACTGGCTGACCAAGCCGTTCGACAGGTGTTCCAGCAGACCGCCACACTCTGGCATCAGCAGTGTCAGCACCCCACCTGGGCCGGCTTGCAGCTGCTGGCCGTGGACGGGGTGGTCTGGCGCACGCCCGATACTCCGGACAATGCCGGCGCCTTTGCCAAGTCGAAAACCGTCCAGGGGGAGACGCAATATCCCCAGGTCCGCATGTTGTGTCAGATGGAGCTGACCAGTCATCTGCTGACCCAGACAGTGATGGACTCCTGTGCGGTAAACGAGATGGTGTTGGCAGAGCAACTGATTGAAAAAACACCCGATAATAGCCTGACCCTGTTCGATAAGGGCTTCTACTCACTGGGGTTACTCCATGCCTGGCAACGCCAGGGCGTAGCGCGTCACTGGCTTATTCCGCTGAAAAAGGGGGCTCAATACGAGGTCATCCGCAAGCTGGGGCGGCAGGATGTGCTGGTACGCCTCAGTGCCAGTCCGCAGGCCAAGAAGAAGTGGAGCGAGTTGCCGGAGCAGTTCGAAGCCCGGCTGCTGACCCGGACGGTAAACGGCAAGGAGCGGCAGGTGCTGACCTCGCTCACCGACCCGCTGCGCTTCCCGGCCAGCGAGTTGATGGAGCTATACCAGAATCGCTGGGAAATCGAGCTGGGCTATCGGGAGATGAAACATAGCCTGCAACAGCACCGGCTGACGCTGCGCAGCAAGAAACCCGATGGAGTAAGGCAGGAGCTATGGGGCTTGGTATTGGCCTATAACCTACTGAGATATCAGATGGTTAGGATGGCGGCGAGCTTAAAGGGCTATACGGCCAGCCAGTTGAGCTTTCACATGGCATCGGTGTATCTGCTGCATGAACTCAGTTGCCTGCCGTTTGTGTCACCGGGCATGGTTCCAGGGCGTGTCGCTGAGTTGGACAAACAGGCAGAGCAGTTCAAGTTACCCGCCCGCCGAGAACGAAGTTACCCAAGGTGCATCAAAGCCAAACCACAGAAGTATGCGACGAGAAAACCTAGTAAAAACAATGCCAGTCAGGCTTAACTGACTGGCATTAGGGCCAGAGGCCCGGTTTTCGGTCACGTCAGATGCCTGATTACATGATGGTGAACGGCATGATGATGTGGAACTTGACGTCATGCTCGGAGCTGAACATGTTCGGGTAGTACCAGCTACCCTTGTCGTCCTGTTCGTTGTTGTAGTCGGTGTAGTGCAGCTTGAACAGGGTGCCCTTCAGCTTGCCGTCCTGCACTGTGTACATGACGTCGAAGTTGGCTGCCCACTCTTTGCCACCTTCCAGGGACTTGTCGCCGTTGTTGGCATCCCAGCCGTAGGCACCGGAGACACCCACGCCCCAGCCCGGTGCACCCACCAGATCATCCAGGGAACGAGTCACGCCGAAGAACAGGGCCTTCTCGTCGTTGTGGTTCCAGTCGGAGCGGGAATCCCACCAGATTTCGTTCGCGCCCTGGGAGTTGCCGTAGCCGCGGGTCAGACGGGGCAGGTAGTTGCCCAGATCCCCTTCAGCCTTGGTCCACAGGCCTTCCAGACGGAAGCCATAGGGGCCGGCTGCCCAGCTGGCGGTCAGGGCTTGTTGCCAGGCCAGGCCGTCATAGTCGCTGTTCTCGGTGTCGGAACCGTAGAACTGGTAGCTGGTGTTCAGGCCACCCAGTACGTCGAACTTGTGGGCCAGCTTGAAGTGGTAGCTGTCCATGTAGCCTTCGGACTGACCGAAGCCGGCGGTGACGGCAGTGCCGTTCTCGAAGGTGTAGCGAGCGGCCAGACCGTGGATGTAGTCGATCTTGTTCGCATCGGTGAAGGGATCGCTGGCATAGGGGCTGCTCTTGGAGAAGCCTGTGGTGTTCTTGAACCAGGGAGCCTTGTACTCGTCGGCGATGGCATAGGTCAGGTAGAGGCCGCCGAAGGTGCCTTCGATCTGGCCACCACGGTAGGTACCGGGTTGATAGGACCAGTTGACGCCGAGGATGCCGGGTACATAGAGCTGGGTGTAACCACCCTTGGCGGTGACCGCGTCACCGAACTTGAATTTCAGGGCGGCGTTGGAGAGGCTGAAGCCGTTCTCGGGAACGCCGTCACCACCTGAACCCCACTTGTCGCCCCAGAAGGAGAACTCGTTCTCTTCGTTGACGCCATTGCTCTCGTCAACGGCCAGATCGTAGGCACCGAAGCCGCCCACGTCGACGCCGACCACACCCCATGCATAGCCGGAGTTGAAGTTCAGGGCTGCCTGGGTAGTGGCATGGCTCAGGTTGGAGTGGTATTTGCCATCCTGACCCGGACCGGCCTGGACGCGATCACGCTCACGCTGGAAGTAGAACAGGCCACCGGTGAGCTTGCCTTCGTCGATGAAGGCGCTGTAGGACTTGCCGTATTCCGGGCTCATCATGTCTTGAGCGGCGAACGCCATGCCAGGTGCGACCAGTGCCGCGACCACGGCAGCACTCAACGCGGCGCGCTTGAAGATCACTTTTTCCATTTGTTATTGCTCCTGATTTTATGGACTTAGCTTTTTTATCCGGCAGCCGGGTAGGCACCCGCCGCTCGGTATTGGCATTGCAATCAACACCCCGAAGGGCAAAAAAATGGTTCTCTGTCGTGCCCTTGTGCCTGATGCCTTGGCGCATCGGTCGGGGCTATCTGCATCGTTACAGTCGTTATTTTTTGGCTGTCGATCCTTGGCGATCTGACATCACCAAGAGTACGTTCGCGGTGCGAAATATCAATGTAAAGTTCCCGGCAAGTTTCAAAAATATGACCGAGTGCAAATAATCATGATTCTTGGTGTGGGCACTCCCAGGCCACTTATGTCGGCAATGACAGCGCTTTCATGGTGATTTCACCGTTCTCCTGCGCAGATCTTGCCGTCAAGGCAGAACTTTCTTTGTTAACCCGGTGGCAACATATAATTTTGTATCACAAAAAAAGATGGGCCCGGCCGGATGTCCACTGTCGTGAGCGTGAGCCGTCCCCCCCCGACAGACAGGGGGACCAGGGATGTGAAAGGGCTGAGGGAGCCTGTGACTGAATGGATGAGGCAATCCGTCATCGCCCGTGAAGACGTGACGGGAGCATCAAGAGAAGGGTTGCGGCAAGGCCGTACTGCGGGCAGGTAGACAGGGAACGCGCCCCGGGTCTGGTGCGAACCAGACCCGGGGGTTATCAGGCCTGGCTCAGGATCCGGGGGATCTGCTGGGCCTGGTGGTGTATGTGCTCCGAGACCTGTACCGAGAGGCGGCTGCCCTGGCGGGCGTGCTGGCTGATGCGACCGATGAGGGCGGCGAAGCTCGCCAGCCTGTGCTCCTGGCTCTTGGCATTGTCGGCGCCCTGCAGGGCGATGACGGCGGTGCTGCGCGCCATCTCCCGCACCGTCAGGGTGGTCTGGCGCAGCTGCTCCGCCTGCTGGCGCTGCTCGGCGGCCTCTGCGGTGATGCGGGCCAGCACGGTGGCGAGCTGATCCCCCGCCTGGGTGAGGCTGGCCAGGATCTCGGTGATCTGGCCGAGGGAGCGCTGGGTGTCGGCGGAGAGGTGGCGCACCTCGTCGGCTACCACCGCGAAGCCGCGTCCCTGCTCCCCGGCCCTGGCCGCCTCGATGGCGGCGTTGAGGGCCAGCAGGTTGGTCTGCTGGGAGATATGGCCGATGACGTCGACGATGGCAGTCACGTCCTCCACCGAGCGGGTCAGCTGGGCCAGGGCGCCGCTGCTCTCGTCGATGGCGAGCCCGGTCTGGGCGGTAGCCGTCAGCATGCCCCCGACCAGCCGCTCGCTCTGGCTCATGGAGTGTTCATTGTGCTGGGCGTGCTGGGCGATTTCGGCGGCGACCTGGTGCACCTCGCTGGCGAGCTGGTTGAGCTCCTGCATCATGGTGTCGCTCTCATCCACCGCCTGCTCCGTGGTGCGGGTGCTGTGATGGATCTCCTGCACCTGCTCCACCATCTCCTGCAGGCTGGAAGAGACGCTGGAGAGCTGCCCCGCCTTCTGCTGCTGATCCTGTTGCAGGCGCTGTATCAGGCGGTTGTAGCTCGCGACGATGTCCGCCAGTTCGTTGCGCTCGCGCCCCGGGGTCAGGAGCTGGGCCTGACCCGTGGCGTCGAGCTGCAGGAAGGCTGCCCGCAGTTGCAGCAGGGGCCTGACCAGCCAGCGACGCTGCACCAGGGCGAACAGCAGGGCCACCACGACCAGGCAGAGCGCCAGCACGCCGAGCACGGTGGCCAGCTCCCGGTTCATGGTCTGACGGGCGGCGGCGAGTTGTTCACCCAATTGCTCCCCCGCTTGCAGCAGCTGGGTGATGTCCTGCTGCACCATCTGACGAGCGGCCTGCTGCTGTTGCAGCGCCTTGCGGCTGTTTTCCAGCTCCTGGGGATAGCGCTTGAGCAGGGAGGTCAGCTCGGCTTTGGGCTGATCCCCGAGCTCCTTGCGTATCGGCTCTCCCAGGGTGAATTCGTCGGCCGGTGCCTCCTCGAAAAGTGCCAGGCTCGGCAGGGCGGCCAGGGAGTCGGCCTGCTTTTGCAGGGCAGCCAGCTCGAATTGCAGCCCTTCGAGACGCTTGGCACTCGCCTGCTCCATGTAGTTCTGGCGCTGGTGGGCGAGGGAGGGGAGGGCGGTCAGGATGTCGGCCGCCCCCTGGCGATACTGCTCGGCAAGGGCCGGATCCCGCCCGGCGGCTGCTCCCTGCTGGCCGTAACGGAGCAAGGCTTTGGCCTGGGTGGTCAACTCGTTCTCGGCATTTTGCAGCAACCACTGGCTGTTGCCGGAGAGCTTGCCCGCCGCCAGATAGTCGCCGTCAATGCGGGTTTTCATCTGCTCAAGCCGGGCGTTTAGCGGCTGGGTCTGGGGATCCTCCAGGCGGGACAACAGCGCCAGCGCCTGCTGGCGCACTCCCTGTGCCTGGGCCAGCAGCAGGGGATCCCCGCTGCCGAGATAGTCGCGAAGCGCCCCCTGCAACGGACCGCTCAGTTGCTGTTGCAGGCGCTCCTGCAGACGCTGGGCCTGGGCCGAGTGGTTGAATTGTTGCCAGCCATGATAGAGCGCGGTGGCCTGGACACCGGCCACCAGCAGCAAGACGAGGGAAGAGAGGGAGGCAAAATGGGCAATTTTCACATCAGATTCCTGCTTGAATCACGCAATGGGCGCGAGCTTAATCAGGTCTGATGGCGTTTTTATGACAGTGGCCGTGCCAGCTCCCGTTGACCTGGGCTTTTCACCAGCAGGCCGAGCAGGGCGCCGCCCATGATGAGCCCCCCCGCCAGCAGATGGCGCGGGGTGAGCGCCTCGCCGTTGAGCCAGACCAGCAGCAGGGTGCTCAGCAAGGGGGTGAGGTAGGCGAGCGCGCCGATGCGGCGCGGATCCCCGTCCCGCAGCGCCAGATACCAGGTGACGAAGGCCGCCCCCATGGGGCCGAGGGCGAGCCCGGCGATAAGCAGCCAGTCCCCCTGGGGGATCCGGGCGAATGGCAAGGGGCCTTCCAGCATCCATGCCAGCAGCAGGGCCAGGAGCCCTGCGGGCAGGCAGGCGGCGGCCGTGACCACGGCGGGAGCGGGAGGCAGGCGGCGGGAGAGCACGGAATAGGCGCCCCAGACGATGGCGGCGCCGAGGGCCAGCAGGTAGCCGGGCAGATGGGCCTGTTGCAACTGCAGGTGACCATCGACCATCACCAGCACCGATCCCGCGAGACCCAGGGCCCCGGCCAGCAGATGGTGCAGGCTCAGGGGATGACCCGGCAGCAGCAAGGGGGTGAACAGGATGATGCACAGCGGCCACAGGTAGTTGATGAGGTTTGCCTCCAGCACGGGGGCGTGGCGAAAGCTTGTGAACAGCAGCAGGTGATAGAGCAGCAGGGCGGTGATGGTCACCAGCCAGGTGAGGGGGCTGGCGCGCCACTGGCGCCAGAATGGCAGAGTGCCCGCCCCGCAGAACAGCAGCACCAGCCCCACCAGCACCAGCGGCGAGACGCTGGTGATCCGGGAGGTGAGCGCGGCGAGGGAGGCCCACAGCAAGATGGTGAGCAGGGCAAAACCGGTGGACTTGTCCCACCAGGAAGACGCAGGCATCCAACACTCCTTTGCAAGATGAATGAACGAAAAAGAGGGCCAGTCTAGCAGACTGGCCCTCGTCACACAGCGGTGCCGTGACGGCGCGAGTTATGACTCCCGGCTCGGGACGGCCCCTGCCGCCGGAGCCAGGGACTGCCCCTTGACGTACCAGACGATGAGGGCCAGCACCAGCAGCGGCAGCACGGGGTCGAACCAGGTGCCGCCGGAGCCGAACAGCAGGTTCAGCAGGGCGACGCCGGTGCCGCCGATGGCCCAGGCGATGGTGGTCGGGATGGACCAGACGATCATCTGCTGCTTGACGTCGGAGATCCCCATCATGCGGTTGACCACCCAGAACAGGCTGTCGTTGAAGTAACCGAAGAAGAGCGACCCCATGGTGGCGGCCTGGGCGGCCAGCAGCATGTTGACCCCGGGGATCTGCGCCAGGATGGGGGCGGAGATGGAGGCCGCCGTCACCATGGCCACGGTGCCGGACCCCTGGATGAGGCGCACCAGAGTCGCCACGATGAAGGGGATCAGGATGGGGGAGATGGGCAATTGGGCGATCTGCTCGGCCAGTTGCTGGCCTGCGCCACTGTCGCGCAGCACGGCCCCCAGCGCCCCACCGGCACCGGTCACCAGCAGGATGATGCCGGCGGATTGCAACCCCTCTTCCAGGCGGGCGGCGGTGGCGTGCCTGTCCATGTGCGGGACCAGGGTATAGACCGCCAGCAGCACGCTGATGGCCAGCGCGATGATGGGGGTGCCGATGAAGTTGATGCCCTGCACCAGGGGGTTCGCCATCAGGCCGTCCATCCCCTCCAGGGTGGCCAGAGTGGTGAAGATGGCCTTGACGAAGATGAGCACGATGGGCACCAGGATCGGCAGCAGCGACAGGGTCAGGCTCGGCAGGGTCTTGCCCTCCTTCTCCTTGAGGTACTGCTCATAGGTGGCTTGCAGCTCGTCCGGGGTCTGGGCGGCCTGGGCACCGAACTCGGGGTACTTCTTGTCGAGCCACTGGGCGTAGAAGACGATGCCGAGCACGCAGGGGATGGCCAGGGCCATGCCGGTCAGCAGCATGGCGCCGATGTCCACGCCAAACAGGCCGGCAACCCCCAGCGGGCCCGGGGTCGGCGGCACGGTATGGTGGGTTACCACCAGGCCGCCCGCGAGCGCCACCCCCAGGGTGAGCAGGGAGCGCTTGCCACTTTTTGCCAGCGCCTTGGCCACCGGATAGAGGATGACGAAGGCGGAATCCACGAAGATGGGGATGCTGACGATGTAGCCCGTGATGGCCAGTGCCCACTCCTCGCGGCGCTTGCCGAGCCACTTGATGAAGCTGTAGGCGATCTGTTCGGCGGCGCCGGAGACCTCAAGCAGGCGACCCATCATGACCCCGAGGCCAATGACGATGCCGATGCTGCCGAGGGTGGAGCCAAAGCCCTGGGTGATCACGGTGAGGGTCTTGTCGATGCTCATGCCGCCGGTGATCCCGGCGATGCAGGCCGCCGCCAGCATGGCGATCAGGGCGTGCACCCGGGTGCGGATGACCAGGAACACCAGCACGAAGACCGCGATGATGAGACCGATGATGGGGGTTGGGATGTCGCTCATGATGCCTCCTGCATGTCATGGGTGATGAAACTGTCGATGATGTCGGCAAACGTCCTGTCTGCCGCGAAGCCGAGGGCGCTGGCCCGCTGGTTGTCGATGCGTCCCGGCCAGCTCGCCACGATGCGCTCGATGGCCGGATCGGCGGCAAACTGCACCCGATCCCGGGCCGCCTGCCCACCGGCCCGTGCGAGGGCCTCCAGCATCTCGCCGACGGTCACGCTGATGCCGGGCAGGTTGATGCTGCGGGCGTCACCGGTGGCGGGGAGCCTGGCCGCCAGCAGGAAGTTCGCGACCACGGTGGCGGGGCTGGAGAGCCAGAGGCGCAGATCCGGGTTCACCGGGCAGATGGCGCTCTCCCCTTGCAGCGGCTCGCGGATGATGCTGCTGACAAAGGAGGAGGCGGCGCGGTTCGGCTTGCCCGGCCGCACGCAGATGGTGGGCAGGCGCAATACCAGACCGTCGACGAAGCCCTTGCGGCTGTAGTCGTTGACCAGCAGTTCCCCCATGGCCTTCTGGGCGCCGTAGGAGGAGGTGGGGGTGAGCGCCGTGCCGTCATTCACCAGCTCCGGCAGCGGGCCGCCATAGACGGCGAGCGAGCTGGTGAAGACGAAGCGGATGCCCGGCCGGGCATGGCGGCACGCCTCCAGCAGGGTGCGGGTGGTGTCCAGGTTGACCTGCCAGCCCAGATCGAAGTCCTGCTCCGCGTGGCTGCTGACGATGGCGGCCAGGTGGTAGACCACGGCGGTCCGCTCGCTGATGAGGGACTCGGCGACACCGGGTTCGGTGAGGTCGGCCCGCAAACAGCGAACCCTGGGGTCCGGCAGGGGGGATTGCGGCTGCTGGATGTCCACCAGCAGCAGCTCGGTGAAGGGGTGGGGGCCTTGCAGCAGGGCCCGGGCCAGTTTCTGGCCCAGGAAGCCACCGCCGCCGGTGATGATGATCTGCATCTTGTTATCCTCAGACTCGTTCATGTTCAGGGTCGTTATTGTTGTGTCAGCCAGCCCAGCCCTTCCCGGGTGCCGGCTCTGGGGTTGTATTCGCAGCCTATCCAGTCGTGGTAGCCCGCCTGCGCCAGCGCCTTGAACAGGTGGGGGTAGGCGATCTCCCCCTCGTCCGGCTCGTGGCGATCCGGCACCGAGGCGATCTGGACGTGGCCGATGGCCGGACCCAGCTTGCCGATGAGGCGGGTGAGATCCCCGTCCATGATCTGGGCGTGGTAGAGGTCAAGCTGCACCCCCACGTTGGGCCTGTCTATCTCCTGCACCAGGGCCAGGGCGTCGAGCTGGTGGGCCAGGAAGTAGCCGGGCACATCTCTATCGTTGAGCGGCTCCAGCAGCACCTTGATGCCGTCTTCGGCCAGGAAGTCGGCGGCGAAGCGGATGTTGTCGATCAGGGTCTGGCGGTGGGCCGAGAGGCTATGAGCAGGATCCACGATGCCGCTCATGGCGTGTACCTTGGTGCAGCCGAGCGCCAGGGCATAGTCACGCACGCTTGGCAGGTGGCCGCGAAACTCCGCTTCCCGCCCCGGGATGGCAGCCATGCCGCGCTCACCCGCGCCCCAGTTGCCCGGCGGCATGTTGAACAGGGCCTGGGAGAGCCCCTGCTCGCGCAAGCGGCGGCCCAGCTCTGCGGCCGGCCACTCGTAGGGGAAGAGGAACTCCACGGCTTCGAAACCTGCCTCGCGGGCGGCGGCGAAGCGCTCCAGAAACGGCACCTCGGTAAACAGCATGGTGAGATTGGCGGCAAACTTGCTCATGGTTTCATCCTCCTCAATTCATCAATTTCGGGTTCGCTCAGGTAGCGGATGGAGTGGCCATGAAGCATCAGTGCCAGGCGCGCCGTCTCCTCCAGCTCTTCCATGTTGTTGACCGCATCCACCAGATCCTTGCCCGTCACCACGGGGCCGTGGTTGGCAAGCAGGAAGGCGTTGCCTTCGGGAGCGCGGCGCCCCAGCTCCTCGGCGATGCGGGCATCCCCCGGCTTGTAGTAGGGGATGAGCGGCAACTGGCCGACCCGCATCACGTAGTAGGGGGTGAAGGGGCGGATGACGTTGGCCGGATCCAGCCCCTCCAGACAGGAGAGGGCGGTCAGGTGGGTGCAGTGCAGGTGCACCACGGCCCGGCAGTCCGGATTGTTGTGGTAGATGGCAAGGTGGAAGGCCACCTCCTTGGAGGGGCGATCACCTCCCAGGTGTTCCCCCTGCAGGTTGACGTGAGAGAGCCTGTCGGCGCTGAGCCGTCCCAGGCAGGAGCCGGTCGGGGTGGCGATCAGGGTGCCGTCCGGCAGCAGGGCGGAGAGGTTGCCGGCGCCCCCGGTGGCATATCCGCGCTGGAAGAGGGAAGCTCCCAGCATCACCATGGTGTCGCGCAGTGCCTGTTCAGTCATGGAAGTACTCCTGAGCCTTGTCGAAGAAGTCGTCGCTCCCGAAATTGCCGGACTTGAGGGCCAGCGACAGGGGGGCGTCGATGGCCCGCACCCAGGGCACACCGGGGGCGATCTGCGGGCCTATGTGGAACGCCTTGACGCCGAGAGCCTGGGTGACCCGGCTCGAGGTCTCGCCACCGGCGATGATGAAGCGGTCCACGCCGGCGCCTTGCAGCAGTTGGGCAAGGCGGGCAAAGCAGTGTTCCACCGCGTCGCTGGCCGCCTGCTGGCCGTGGGTTTCCTGAATGCGGGCCAGCTCTGCCGGGCTGGTGGTGGCGTAGACCAGCGGCGCCGGGGTACGGGGCTGGTCCAGTACCCAGCGCGCCAGCTCGGCCGG
The DNA here is from genome assembly GCF_040908265.1 of Aeromonas sp. R5-1. Taxonomy (NCBI): domain Bacteria; kingdom Pseudomonadati; phylum Pseudomonadota; class Gammaproteobacteria; order Aeromonadales; family Aeromonadaceae; genus Aeromonas; species Aeromonas sp. R5-1. The sequence goes on along the minus strand of NZ_JBFODJ010000125.1, from coordinate 120,985 downwards.
GTAGTCGGCATCCTCGAGGCAGCGCACCACATCCAGCGCCAGGGCAGGAGCGTGCTGGCGATAGCGGGCCACCTGACGGTTGGTCATCTCGGAGCAGGAGCCCGACAGCACCGCGGCGCGGGTGCCTCTGGGCCAGCCCGCTTCGCGGGCACCCTGCAGATCGCCGCTCCCAAGCTGACGGGCCAGGCCGATGGCGAGGCCGGATCCGCCGGTCACCAGGGGCATGTCGAGGGCGGCGGTGGCGATGTCCAGCAGGTGCTGCTCGGTCAGGGTGTCGACCACGGCGTAGCGCACACCCGCTTGCGTTAGCTGCTCAAAGGCGTCGGCAATGGCGCCGGGACCCTGTGCGATGGTATTGAACGGCACCAGACCGGCACGGCCCTGGGCCTGCCCCTCCATCAGCCGCAGCAGGTTGCTGTCGGTCATGGGGGTGATGGGGTGATGGCGCATGCCGGACTCGGCGAGCGGCTGGGCGCCGACGAAGAGGTTGCCCTGATAGACGGTGCGACCGTTTACCGGCAGGGCCGGGCAGATCAGGGTGAAGTTCTGGCCAAGCGCCGCCAGCAGGGCGTCGGTGACGGGGCCGATGTTGCCCGCCGCCGTGCTGTCGAAGGTGGAGCAGTACTTCTGGTAGATGCGCGGGCAGCCGCGGGCCCTGAGCCAGTCGAGGGCCGCCAGAGAGTCGCGCACCGCTTCGCCCGCGGGGCAGGAACGGCTCTTGAGGCTGATCACCACGGCATCGACCGGGGGCAGATCCCCGTCATGCTCCGGCACGCCGGCGAGTTGCAGGGTGGAGAGGCCGTTCTCCACCAGGAAACCGGCGATGTCGGTGGCGCCGGTGAAGTCGTCTGCGATGACACCGAGTTTCATGCTTGCTCCTCCTGACCCGGCAGCTGGATGCCGGAAAAGATCTTGATGACGGCGCTGTCATCTTCCTGGCCGTACCCTGCGTTGCTGGCGCCGAGGAACATGTTCAGCGCCGTGCTCGCCAGCGGCAGCGGGAAGCGCAGCGCCTTGGCGGTGTCCGCCACCAGGGTGAGATCCTTGACGAAGATGTCCACTGCGGAGCGGGCCTGGTAGTCACCGGCCAGCACCCGGGGCATGCGGTTTTCAAACATCCAGGAGTTGCCGGCGGCATGGGTCACCACGTCATACATGAGATCCAGGGATACGCCGGCCCGGCTGGCCAGGGCCATGGCCTCGGCGGCCACCGCGATGTGCACCCCGGCCAGCAGCTGGTGGATGATCTTGACCGTGCTGCCCTGGCCCGGCTCGCTGCCGACCCGGTAGACCTTGCCTGCCACTGCATCCAGCACCGGGGCCAGCTTGTCGAAGGCGGCGTCGGAGCCTGCGGCCATCACCGTCATCTCGCCGGCATCGGCCTTGATGGCACCACCGGAAACCGGCGCATCCAGCATCGGCAACCCCATCAGCGCCAGCTCGGCAGCCAGGGCGCTCGCCTCTTCGGCGGCGATGGTGGAAGAGACCATGATGGCGGTGCCCGGTTTGAGGTGGCGAGCCAGCCCCGCTTCGCCGAGCAGGATGCGGCGCACCTGGGTGGCGTTGACCACCAGCAACAGCACGGCATCGAGCGTCTCGGCCAGGGGCCTGGCATCGGCCATGACGGCGGCGGCACCGGCCTGCTGCAACTGGCCGCGGGCCTGTTCGCTGAGGTCGATGCCATAGGTGGTGAGCCCGGCCCGCAGGCAGGAACGGGCGGCGCCCATGCCCATGGCGCCCAGGCCGATGACCGCAACATGATAGGGAGTGCTCATCTCGTGATTCCTCGATTACGACTGATGAGCAGATAGTAGAGGCTTGCGGCGATGAAATATCAGGCAGTCGTCACAAAAAATAACTTATTGAGTGTTAATTTTTGTTATTTATGCGGATTGAGATTCTTTTGGGTCAAGTTTTAGCGTGTTTATTGTGAATAAATGTGATTTGTGAGCCCGTTTCAGGTTATTTATCATTTTTTCCCAGGTCGCTGGGGTAGAATGGCACCTTCCTTTTCCCGAGGCGCGAGGCAAGATGATTCCCGTAGAGCGACAGCAACGTATCCTGCAACTGCTGGCAGAGCGCGGTGTGGTCAGCATAGTGGAGCTGACCGACTGGCTGCAGGTCTCCCACATGACCATCAGGCGCGACATCCAGAAGCTGGAGGAGCAGGGGCGGGTACTCTCCGTCTCCGGCGGGGTCAGCCTCTCCCAGCGGATCAAGAGCGAGCCCTCACACGCCGCCAAGCGCAGCCTGATGCAGGGGGCCAAGCTGGCCATTGCGCGGCTCGCCGCCGCCCAGGTGAGCGAGGGGAGCACCGTCTATCTGGATGCCGGTACCACCTCCCTGGAGCTGGCCCGGGAGCTGGCGCTTCGGGAAGACCTGATGATAGTGACCAACGACTTCATGGTCTGCGCCTACCTCATCGAGCACGGCCGCTGCCGCCTCTATCACACCGGGGGTCAGGTCATTCGCGAGAACCAGTCCTGTGCCGGGGAGGCCACCGCCCACTTCCTGCGCAACCTCCATCTGGACATCGCCTTCCTGTCAGCCTCCTCCTGGGACAGTCAGGGGATCTCCACCCCGAGCGAACAGAAGGTGCCGGTGAAGCGAGCCGTGGTGGAGTCGGCGGCGACCCGCATCCTCATCTGCGATTCGTCCAAATATGGCAAGGTGGGGACCTTCAACGTGGTGAGCTGGGATGCGATCGATCAGGTGATCACCGACGAGCAACTGCCCCAGAGCGCCCGCGAGGCATTGGCACAGCACGGGGTCAGGGTGACCATGGCGCCGCTGGCCAGTCTGGTGGCCAGCGCCGAACAGGGGTAAGGAAAGGGGCGACAGGCGGCGAACCACAGCGCCACCCGGCCGGGATCAGCGACCCTCTGCGGCCGGTGCGTCCGTCAGCTTGGCGGAGCCCTGGATCACCTCCCCCGCCTTCTCGATGTCCCGCCCCATCCCGTGGATGGTGTTGCAGCCCAGCAACCAGAGGCTGGTGCAGAGCACCAGCAGCATGCGATTCGTCTTCATCCTTGCTCCTTTCATGCTATGGGGTCAGTTTGAGCAGGCGCCCCTGGCCTGAATCCGTCAACAGGTAGAGGGCGCCGTCGGGGCCCTCCTTGACGGTACGGATCCGCTCCCCCAGATCAGTCAGCAGCCGCTCCGCCGACACTATCTTGTCTCCGTCGAGGTGCAGGCGCAACAAGGCCTGACCACGCAGGGCGCCGACGAACAGATCCCCTTGCCACTCCCTGAACAGGTTCCCCTGATAAAAGGCCATGCCCGAGGGGGCGATGGAGGGCACCCAGATCCAGCGCGGCGCCGTCATGCCCGGCGCGCTCTGGCCCACGCCAATCTTGCCGCCCCCGTACTCCTCGCCAAAGGTCACTCTGGGCCAGCCGTAGTTGTGGCCTGGCAGGATGAGGTTGACCTCGTCCCCGCCCTGGGGGCCGTGCTCGTGAGTCCAGAACTGCTGGCTGCCCGGGCGCAGGGCCGCCCCCTGCATGTTGCGATGGCCCAGGCTCCAGATCTGCGGCAGGGCCCCCGGCGTCTTGACGAAGGGGTTGTCGGCAGGGACCCGGCCATCCTTGTGCAGACGCACCGTCTTGCCGAGGTGGTTGTCCAGCGTCTGGGCCCGCTCCCGCTCGCTGTAGCGATCCCCCAGGGTGATGAAGAGATAGCCATCCTCCGTCAGCACCAGGCGAGAGCCGAAGTGGGTGCCGCCAGCCACCTTGGGCTCTTGGCGAAACAGCAGTTGCCAGTCGACGAGGGCCTCTTTTTGCAGCCGGGCCCGGGCCACGGTGGTGCCAGCTCCCCCGTCCCCCGGCTCGCTGTAGCTGAGATAGAGCCAGCCATCGCTGTCCAGGGCGAGATCGAGCAGCCCCCCCTGACCCGTGGCGGCGAGGGGCGGCAGGCCGGAGACCACATGGCGGTTGCCACCTGCATCGATGCGCAGCAGGCGCCCAGGGCGCTCGCTGACGAGGTAGCCGCCATCCGGCAGGAAGGCGAGCCCCCAGGGGTGGCGCAGCTCCCCCGCCACCGGGGTCAGGGTCAGTGCCCGCACCGGGAGCACCAGGCAGACAAGCAGCAGGGCAAACAGTCGCAACATGGGGGCCTCCTCGCTCGGCCAGACCTGAATGTCGCTGAAGTATAGGGGAGGCAAACGGGAAAACGTGAGCAACAACAAGCCATTGGGTGATACCGGCGGCGCCGGTTGTCCTTTGGGGCAGGAAGGGAAAGGGGGTGAGCCAGGGCTCACCCCCCTCTGGCTAGAAGAGGGCTGGCACGATGCGAAGCGGGTGCTCCGATGGTTTGACTTTGCCTATCTTGCGCTTGGGCAGCTTCACCGGCTCCGCCGGCAGCGCCTCGTAGGGGATGTGCGCCAGCAGGTGGGAGATGATGTTGAGGCGCACCCGTTTCTTGTCCTCGGAGTGGGCCACGAACCAGGGGGCCCAGGCGGTGTCGGTGGCGATGAACATGGCATCCCGCGCCCGGGTGTAGTCATCCCAGCGATCGAAGGACTTGATGTCCATGGGGGAGAGCTTCCAGATCTTGCGGCCATCGTCGATGCGATCACGCAGCCGCCGCTCCTGCTCTTGTGGGGTCACCTCCAGCCAGTACTTCAGCAGAATGATGCCTGAGTCCACCAGGGCTTTTTCCACCATGGGGGTGCCAGCCAGGAATTTGTCGCTCGCCTCCTCGCTGCAAAAGCCCATGATGCGCTCCACCCCGGCCCGGTTGTACCAGCTGCGATCGAAGATGACGATCTCCCCCGCCGCCGGCAGATGGGGGATGTAGCGCTGGAAGTAGAGCTGGCTCTTCTCCCGCTCCGTGGGGGCGGGCAGTGCGACGACCCGAAAGACCCGGGGGCTGACCCGCTCGGTGATCGCCTTGATGGTGCCCCCCTTGCCGGCCCCGTCGCGCCCCTCGAAGACGATGCAGACCTTGAGCCCCTTGTGCACCACCCACTGCTGCAGCCTGACCAGCTCCACGTGCAAGAGGCGCAGCGCTTTTTCGTATGCCTTGTTGCCAAGGGGCTTTTGCGCCTCGGCCACGACCGGTTCTTCCGTTCTGGATTTTCGTTTGCTGCCCATGATGTCCTTCTCTGTGTCTCGGCGAATGGAAGGCCGTCCTGCCGGACGGCGCCCTTCAAGGGTAGATGACGGTGTGCCGCCACCGGGAGTGGCAACTACCGGGGGATGGCCGGGATCATCTTTGGTGGGGCTCGCGGGGTTGTTGGTGGCAGTGAGACATTGAAGAGGGGGGGGGCGGGACCTGGCCGCCATGGATGCAGGGGAAATGGCGCAGAAACGCACAAGGGGCTGGCATCATGACGATGCCAGCCCCTTGCTGTGTATGGTGTTCCCGACTGGAGTCGAACCAGTGACCTGTCCCTTAGGAGGGGACCGCTCTATCCTGCTGAGCTACGGGAACCTTGTGGCGGGCATTATACAAGAAGCATTGTGCTTTTAAACCCTTGATTCCTATTCCAATACGGCCAGGTCACCGATTTGGACATTGAACGGCGAATATTTGTTCTGACTGCTGATGATGGCGCCATCCTCGAACACCTGCACCACCTCGAACAGACCGTCTGCGGGGTTGCGCATCACCCTGGACTTGCCATAGGGGTCGACGAAGTCGGCGCTGTGCTGGACGCGGAACTGGTCCCCGAGCTTGACCCCGTTGCGACGGCCCAGGTTGATGTGGGGGCCGCGCTCGTGCTGGGCCACGATCCGGGCGGTGACGGGGGCACAGGCGAGTTCGGCGGCGATGTCCTGGGCCGCCTCCTTCAACTGGTAGCCCACCTCCTGGCCAAAGCTCGACTGCCAGAACTGGCCGCCGCTGCTGCCCACCTGTTCCCGCTTGGAGAAGGTCCAGTTGGCGCGGCCCTTGTACCCCTTGCGGCCGAGCAGGCTGCCGTTGATGCCGTCGAACAGGTAGAGCTGCATGGAGAAGTTGCGCACGGGATCCTCATACCAGCTGGTGAGGGCGTTGCCCTGGGGCTCGAGGGAGAGGTCGTCGATGCTGCCGAGCACCAGATACTGGCTGTCGGTGCGCAGGCTCAGGGCCTTGATCTCCTCAAGGGCGCTGCGATCCCCCTGTTGCAGATGGAGAGGGTCGATGCGCAGATTCTCGTCCAGCCACTGGCGAGCGACCACCTGGGGCGTCGTCGCCAGGGTTTCAAACAGCCGGCGGGAGAGATCGGCGGGCATGTCGTCCAGGGCACCGGTGCTCGCCTGGTCCGGGTAGCGCAGGCGCAGGCGCACCAGCGTCAAATCCTTGGCGTAGTGCTGGGTCTGACAGATCTGCCGCTCCGCCTGGATGTCGGCCACGAGGGTGATGTACATGCGGCCGTTGCGCACCTCTTCGCGCTTGAGGCGGTACTGGCGGATGTCGCCGCCGGAGCGGATCTGGATCTGCTCGGAGCGCAGGCTGCCGTTTTCCAGGCGCTGGATGCTGGAGACGGAGGCGCCGCTGGCCAGCAGCGCCTGGCGCAGGGCATCCCGGGTCGCCTGCTCGCGGGCATAGACCTCGTCGCCCCCCAGAATGGCGGCACTGCCCTGGGCCTCGATAAGTTCGGCCCTGGCCGACAGGCTGGCCAGCAGCAGGGTGAACAGCAGCGAAACTTTCATAACAAACACCTTGAGTGGGCGACCCCGCTGCCGCCGGTGAGGCGGGTCAGGGATCCTGGACACAGATCCGGTCTGCACCGGAGCGGGTGACCAAATAAAAGCAAGAACCATGCCTTCTTCCCTGGCCGGAGCCCGTACGGTGGGCTCCGGTGGCACAGTGCGCGCCTTTGCCCTGGGATCATCGAGGATCCTGCGCGCATTCCCGCCTCAAGTGTTGGCGGTTGCGACCGATAACAGGTCAGGTGCAGATACAGGAAAGGTATCCATGAAGAGAGTTATCACGGTGCTGGCGGTGGCGCTGGCATTGGTCGGTTGCGGGTCGGCCGACCCCATCAATCGGGAGCTGGGAGACCCTCGCCAGGCGGCGAAGGGGATGGAGCTCAACTGGCTGGTGGCCCGCATGACGGATCAGTTGATGGAGCGCAAGTCCCTCACGACCCTGACCGAGCCCATTGCGGTCGCCTCCTTTGTCGATCTCGACACCCTGAAGGACACCAACTGGATGGGGCAGCAGATCGAGGAGAGCTTCATCTACGAGCTGAACCGGCGCGGTGAGGTGGTGGTGGACTTCAAGACCACGGGCAATATCCAGGTGACCCCGCAGGGGGACTTCGTGATGAGCCGCAACTACAAGGATCTCTCGTCCCGGCTGCCCATCTCCCGCATCCTGACCGGCACCTTCAGCCGCAATCAGCAGGGGATCCTGGTCAACGCCCGCATCATCGATCTGCGCACCAAGATGGTGGAGACCACGGCCCAGAGCCTGATCCCGAAACAATATTTGTCCGGTGCCAGCAACTCCTTTGGCCGGGCCTCCATCAATCGCGGTTACCTGATGCGGGGGGGCCAGAGCCCGTCCGGCCATCTGGTCAACCTGACCCCTTGAGGTGGCGCGTCATGAAGCGTGAAGCGGGCTGGCTGACATTGAGCCGTGAAACATCGGGTGTGGTGAACAGGAAAACGGGGAAACAGCGATGAAAATCTTGTTGGGTTGCCTGATGGCCATGTTGCTGACGGCGTGCAGTGGCAACCGGGTGGTGAACTATGACGTGGGCGAGAAGCCCGATGACTTCCCGGTGCTCAAGGCGGTGGGGTATGCGGTGATCGACATCCAGCCCGGTCCCTCCCAGTCCGAGAAGATGTTGCAGGCGATCCGCGCCTCCAAGATGGACGCCTACCGGGAGCTGGCGGAGCAGCTCAACGGCCAGCAGGTGCGCGGCCAGAGCAGCTACAAGGACCTGACCCAGACCTCCAACTCCCTGGATGTGTCGGTGGCGGGCATGGTGCGCGGTGCCCGGGTGGTGGCGACCTATCCCCGTGGCAACACCTATGCCACCGAGCTGGAGCTCGACACCCGCAACCTCTATCACCTGAACCAGCTGATGGCGGGCCAGTTCTAGGGCGGGTCCGGGGGGCGCCGGCATGAGCCCGGCGATGATCACGGCACAGACAAAGGCGAGCGCAGGCTCGCCTTTTTGTTTGGTCGGGAAAGGGCTCGGATCTGCGGGGAATAACCGGGGTTGGCGCCTTGGACGGGATAGGGCCTGGGGAGGATAACCGGGGTTGGCGCCTTGGACGGGATAGGGCCTGGGGAGGATAACCGGGGTTGGCGTCTTGGGGGATAACTGGCCTGCGGTGAGGATAACCGGGATTGGCGTCTTGGGGGGAGAGCTGGTCTTCTGCAGGAGAAACGGACTTGATGGCCGGGCGGGATCCGGCCTGTGGCGAGGAAAAAGGGGGCTGAAGTAGAACAAGAGGTGCCCGGGCGCCGGAATGGCAGCCTTTTTTGTTTAGGGAAATCTAACGATATCACCATGTCGTTAAATAAAGCCAAACGATAGAAAGGCCCGGCAGGCGGCAAAAGGAGGCCGCAACGGGAGGAAGATGGCCTGATGGTGAGTGGAGAGACAGCAGCGCCAGGATCCCGGGTCCACGAGGAAGGGGGTGGAGGGCGGTTTAACGCCGGAAGGGAAGGGCGGGACTGGGCCGCGTCTCACGGGGAGGGCGCAGAGAGCACAAAGGCGAGCCGGGGCTCGCCTTTGTGTGGCAGGGGCGGGATCCGCTCCCCATCAGCTTCCCATCAAGACGGGCGGCACGGCGGTCGGCTTGACGTCTTCGCTCGGGTAGCAGCCCAGCACCTTGATGTAGCGGGTGATCTTGGTCAGCTCCAGCAGGGCGGCCTGCATGGCCGGGGTCTGCAGGTTGGCGGAGACATCCAGGTAGAACATCTCCTCCCAGGGGTTGCCCTGCACCGGACGGGATTCCAGCTTGGTCATGTTGATCTCGTGGCTGCGCAGCACCAGCAGCGCCTCCACCAGGGAGCCCGGCTTCTGGGAGGTGGACATGATGAGGGTGGTCTTGGCCGGGATCTGGGGCGCAACGTCAATGGGTTTGCGCGCCACCACGATGAAGCGGCTGTAGTTCTCCTTCTGGTTGGCGAGCTGCTCGGCCAGCACGTCGAGGCCATAGAGCTCGCCGCCGGCGGCGCTGCCGATGGCCGCCGCTTCCGGGCTTGCCAGCTCCTTGACCTTCATCATGGCGCTGGAGGAGGAGTCGCAGATCTCGTGGCGCGCCCCTTCCAGCTTGCTGAGGTAATGGGAGCACTGCTGGAACACCTGGGGATGGGCGTAGAAGGTCTTGATGCGTTCGATCTCAGTGGGCACGGCGGTGAGGATGCAGTGCTCGATGGGATAGGTGAGCTCACCCACGATGGAGAGGGTGGTGTGCTGCATCACGTCGTACACCTCGTTGATGGAGCCCGAGCTGGTGTTCTCGATGGGCAGCACCCCGAAGGCGGCACGGCCCGACTCCACTGTGTCCAGCACCTCGCGGAAGTTCTGGCAGTTCACCTCGATCACCTGATCCTTGTAGCGGGCCAGGTACTTGCGGGCGGCCAGGCTCGAGTAGGAGCCGCGCGGTCCCAGGTAGGCGACGCTGGTCATGGGCTCCTGCTGCTGGGGGTTGAGCAGGCTCTGCAGGTAGGCCTGCTGGGAGAGCACGGAGTCTTCGATGATGGTGTGGTAGATGCGGGTGATGTACTGGGCATCCAGTCCGAGGGCGCGCCCTTTCTGGATCAGGGCGACCAGCAAGTCCTGCTCGCGCTGGTGGTCACGGATGGGACGGGGATTGGCCTGCTTGGCGCGGGCGACCTCGATGCTGAGGGTCTTGCGTTTGGCCAGCAGGGCGAGCAGCTCCTGATCCAACTGGGTGATGTCGTGTCTGATCTCGTCGAGCGTTGCCATGGTGGTTCCCTATCCAGTGATTCTGTGGTGTGTGGTGCAAAAAAAAGCCTCCGCTGGGGAGGCTCGATTCGTCTTTGGTTTCTGTTTACGCGAATGGTTCACGTGACGACGGGCCTTCCCTCATGTGGGCCGGGTAAACGAGAAAACAAAGAAGAATGGTGTGTTCATGGGCGTGTCCTGAATGTAACGCCATAACCATTAAGGGATTTGGCGGTGCGATGCAAGTAAAACTTGCCCGGGGGCGTTGAACGGGGCAGGGTGGTGGCTCGGGTTGCAGGGGGAGAGTGAGCGTCGTTCTGGTCCCTGTTTGTGGCAACCGCCGTGACCACATCCGTGGCAACAACACATAGAGGGGACGAGACGATGGCGGTGATCTTCGATCTGGGCAGGGTGGTGGTGCGCTGGGATCCGGTGGCCATAGTGAGTGGGGTGCGCGGACCCGAGGGGGCGACAGCGATCGCGGATCAGCTGTTCAACCACCCGGACTGGCTGGAGGTGGACAGGGGGACCCTCTCCCTGCACACCATGGCCCGTCAGGCGCAGGGGCGCACCGGCCTGTCGATGGCGGAGAATCTGGCCATCTTGCAGGCGGTGCCGTCCTCCCTTGTGCCGGATCCCGCCATGGTGGCGCTCATCGAAGAACTGCACGGTGCAGGCCACCCCCTCTATGCCCTCTCCAACATGGGGCACGCCAGCATCGACTGGCTGGAGCAGCATCAGTCCTTCTGGCGCTTCTTCAGCGGCAAGGTGGTGTCGGCCCGGGTGCGGATGCTCAAACCCGAGCCCGACATCTACCGCTATCTGCTGGTGTCGTTCGACCTCAAGGCTGGGGAGTGCCTCTTTATCGACGACAGCCCGGCCAACGTGGCGGCGGCCGAGGCGCTCGGTCTGCGGGGGCTGATCTTCACCGATCCGGCCCGGTGCCGGGCGCATCTGATCGCTCAGGGGTTGTTGCCTGCCTGAGGAGAGCCAGTTTCGCTTCGCAGCGAAAAAAGTGTGCAAAACCTTGATTGAGGGCAAATAACGTACAGCTTTATCCATGCTCTTTAAGTGTATATTCAGCTTGGTGCGGGCAAAATGGTATCCAGTTCATCATCCGGAGTTGTTGTTATGGATGCCAATGTCGTTGCGCTGCATCGGGGATACGATCAGACCTTTCAAGCCAGGGAACAGAGGCTCATCAACACCCTGGCCGGTTACAGCGAACTGCTTGTCTCCTTCTCCGGCCGACTGGAATCTTGCTACAGCATGGATCTGTGCCGGGCCAGCGGGGTGCGATTTAGCGCCATCACCCTGGACAACCCCACCCTCAGCCGCCAGTCGGTGGCCAGGGCACAGCGCTACTGCCGGCACTACGGCATCCCCCATCAGGTGCTCAAGACCGACGAGATGATCTTCAGCGCCCACCTGGGCCACCTCGCCGAGGTGACCGACCCGGTGCGCTACCTCTGCCAGCAGCTCGAACATGAAGAGGGCCCGCCGCTGCTGATGTCGGCCTCGGTGGAGGAGAAGCGGGAGTACCTGCGCCGATTCCACAGCCTGCCCGCCAACACCCTCTGGATCTTTGCCGAGCAGGGGATGACCAACCGGGATTTTCGCTACGGCTTTCACAAGCGGCAACTGGCGCTCTGGGGAGACGTGGGGGAGGCCTGCCTGAGCCGGCGGTTTGTCGATATGGCCTCCCTGGACAGGCGGCACCTGCGGATGGTCGACATGGCCGAGCAGATGCTGGTGGACATGGGGCTGGGGGGAGCCCAGGTCTTCTTCCATACCCTGGGTGACAGGGTCACCACCCTTGCGAGGATCCGGGTGCCCGAACGGCTGCGGGCCCTGGTGTTCGACATGCAGCCCACCATCCAGAAGGCCCTCAGGAGTGCCCAGTTCGATCTGGTGACCCTGGATCTGGCCACGCTGGAGGATCACCACCCCCTGGTCATCTGAGCCGGGGCGTAACGTGAGGGGGGTCATAGGCAAGGAGGGCGCGACTCTTTATACTGCCCCCTTCGCATCCTTTATCGAGTGCCTGCCCATGAAACCCCTCTCCCGACTGCTGGTCGCCCTCTGTCTGTGCCCTCTGCTGGCCGAGGCGGCTCCCCTGCACCAGATCACCTTGCCGGATGGTCGCCAGGTGCAACTCAATGACGATTTCACCTGGGAATACCTGCTGGTCAAGCCGGCAGCCACGGTAGCCGGTCAGGCAGTGACGGCGAGTGTCGCGGCCCCGGTGCTGACCGAGCAGGCCATGGCCCATCCCGACTTGCTCTCCCAGGCGACCCGGGACGGCATCACGGTGAAGCTGGGCCTGGTGACGGGGGACGATCCCCTCAGCCTGCAGTTCGTGGTGAGCAACACCGGCAGTCGCAACGTGGTGCGCGTCAACGGCAGCCTGACCCTGTTCAGCGCCGACGGGGTGCAGCTCTCGAGCGAGCCCGTGCGCTTCTGGGTCGGGGAGAACCGCCTGCCTGACTCCTACCTGCGCAAGGGGGAGGCACGCACCTCCCGGGCCATCGAGCTGGCACGACCCGCCGGCCTCACCGGCAAGCCGCTGGTGCGGGTGCAGATCGACGAGGTGGAGTTCCGCTAGGATGACGGCGGGGGAGCCCTCGCTCCCCCGCAGAGTGTTGCACCGGTAACCGCCAGCAATATCCGCTTACATCTGACATGGTTTGGCAACAGCTTGCTCCTCGGCGTTACCCCCTTTGCCCGTCACAATGGCTCCATTCCAGTTAGGTCCGCCTAACTCAACCCATGGAGTCAACAAAATGCAAAAGATCGCACTGTCTGTTCTGGTTCTGGCCGGTCTCTCTTCCACCTCCGTCCTGGCGCAAGATGCCTTCAGCTATGCCAAGGGCTCTGCCACCTGGGCCCACACCAAGTCTGACTACATCGGTGGCAAGGATGGGGAGAACCGCGACTTCGGCGGCCTGAGCCTGGATCTCTCCAAGAGCTTCACCAGCAATGTCTATGGCCGGATCGGCAGCGAATACACCTCCCGCAGCAGCGGCAACGACAGCATGGCCATCTCCAGCCTGGGGATGGGTGTCTACACCCCCCTCAGCACCGGACTGAACCTCTACGGTGAAACCGGCCTGATGGGCTACAGCCTGGAACGGGAGCTGGCCTCCGACGTGAACCACTCCGGTTGGGATACCCTGGCCCGCAAGAAGAGCGGCAGCCTCTACGGAGAAGTGGGCCTGCGCTACGACATCGGCGCCGTCGAGCTCTCCACCGGCTATCGCTACGCCAACATGACCGACGACATGCACGACTTCAAGGCGGGGGCGGCGTACAAGCTGACCCAGAACCTGGCCCTCACCGCCGACTACACCTATCGCAACTGGGATCTGCAAAAAGGCTCCATCTCCAGCCTGGGTGTGAAATACAGCTTCTGATCATCCTTCCTGCAGGGTCTTCACCTTTACCCATGACTTCGGTCATGGGTTTTTTTTATGGGGGCTGATCCGCCCGCCGCCCCCTGGCCGTATCAGTTCGCAATAGTTATACAGCTTCCAATTTTTTGTATAACTGCTATAACTTACTCAAGGCTTATACAAGGGGCTTCATCATGTACAAGATCAAGGTCGGTATCAGTGCCTGTCTGCTCGGCCAGGAAGTGCGCTTCGACGGGGGCCACAAACGATCCAGTTTCTGCGAACGGGATCTGGGCGCCCATTTCGACTATCACCCCGTCTGCCCCGAGATGGCCATTGGCCTGGGGGCTCCCCGCGCCGCCATCCGGCTGGTGAAGCGCCAGGGCGAGGTGCGGGCCGAGGCAAGCAACGGCAGCTTCGACGTCACCGACAAGCTGATTGCCTTCAGCGAGCAGAAGGCACGCCAGCTCGACTTCCTCTCCGGCTACATCCTCTGCGCCAAGTCCCCCAGCTGCGGCATGGAGCGGGTGCGCATCTATGGCGCCAACAACGAGGGGAGCGCCAAGGAGGGGGTCGGCCTCTTCGCCAAGGCGCTGATGGAGGCCAACCCCCTGCTGCCGGTGGAGGAAGATGGCCGCCTGTGCGACCCCATCCTGCGGGAGAACTTCGTGCTGCGGGTCTTCGCCTACCACGACTGGCAGCAGCTTTGCGCCCGGGGGATCACCGCCTCAGCCCTGATCCGCTTCCATTCACGCTACAAGTACCTGGTGCTCTCCCACGCCACCACCCACTACCGGGCGCTGGGGCGCCTGCTCGCCAACCTTGGCAAGGCCAACCTGCAGGAGGTGGCCGACAGCTACATCCAGGGGTTGATGGCGGCGCTGACTCTTCGCGCCAACCGCCGCAGCCACACCAATGTGCTGATGCACCTGCAGGGCTACTTCAAGCGGGTGCTGACCCCGGCCCAGAAGCAGGAGCTGTGCGACACCATCGACAAGTACCGCACCGGAGTCTTCCCGTTGCTGGTGCCCCTTACCCTGATCCGCCACTACCTGCGCGAGTACCCGAACCCCTATCTCGCCGAGCAGGTGTACCTCAATCCCCATCCCGACACGCTGAAATTGCGTTACGGGCTGTGAAGGTGTGGCTGGATTTGGCCGAGCAGGCCTACCTCGACCTTCATCCCGACACGCTCAAGCTGCGCTACGGGCTCTGAACCCTCTGTGCAGGCCCTGGTGGATGACCGGGGCCTCTTCCCAACGTCTGATGGACTCTCTCATGTCTGATGAATCACAAGCAGCCGCACCTCTCCCCGACGAGGGCGTCTACCCCATTCGCGAGGTCTCCCGCCTCACCGGCGTCAACGCCGTCACCCTGCGCGCCTGGCAGCGCCGCTACGGGCTGGTGCAACCGGCCCGAACCGAGAAGGGCCATCGTCTCTACAGCGAGCAGGATATCCGCCAGATAGGCGAGATCCTGAGCTGGCTGGAGCGGGGGGTGAGCATAGGTCAGGTGAAGGGGCTGTTGAGCGAGCCCCAGAGTGCGCCGGTGAGCGATCACTGGCAGCAGACCCTGGAGCAGTTCAGCCAGGCGCTGCTCGCTTTCAACCAGCGCAAGGCGGAGGCCGAGCTTGGCGATCTGCTGGCGAGCTACCCCTTCGAGCTGGTGCGCAGCCGGGTGCTGCAGCCCCTGGTGGAGCGGCTGCTGGGGCTGTGGCGCGAGCGCCCCGATGGCGAGTTGCTGCAACAGGTGTGGCTCGGCTGGCTGCATACCCGCTTCGCCCGCCACCTCATCGAGCAGGAGAAAGGCGTGCCCGTCACCCTGGCAAGCTGGGGGCAGGTGGGGCCGCTGGATCTGGTCTGGGCTGCGTATGAGCTCATTGGTCAGGGTTATGAGGTGCAACTGCTGGGGGCGGTGGAGCCCCGCCATGCCACCCTGCTGGAGGGGCGCGCCACTCCCCCCTGGCTGATCCTGCTGGGGGCCGGGCTCGGCAAGCAGGACCAGGCCGCCGAATGGCCTGAGGGCACCCGCTTCTTTGGCGAGCTGGGACGCCTCTACGATGAGCCGTGGCGGCGTGCCCGCAACTGGCACGCCACCCTGGCAGAGGTCAGTGCGACGCCCCGCACTGCCAAGGCGAAGGGCAAGGGCGGGAGAACACCGTCATGAGGCTGGTCTGGTTTCGCAACGATCTGCGTCTGGCCGACAACCCGGCCCTGCGCCACGCCTGCGCCGGAGATGAACCGGTCGCCGCACTCTTCATCGTCTCGCCGACCCAGTGGCAGACGCACAAGCTGGCCCCGGTCCGTCAGCGCTTCATGCTGGCACAGGTGGATGCCATGGGCCGCGAGCTGGCGGCCCTCGGCATTCCGCTTCATTTGCTGCGGGTCGAGACCTTTGCCGAGGTGCCGACGGCGCTGACGGCGCTCTGCCGGGATCTCGGGGTGAGCCAGCTCTACGCCAACCAGGCCATCGAGATTGACGAGCTGCGCCGCGACCACGCCGTCAGCGCCGCGCTGGGGGAGCAGGGCATGACCAGCCACTGGTTCAACGGCTGCTGCGTGCTGCCGCCCGGTCGGGTGCTGACCGGGTCGGGGGAGATGTTCAAGGTCTTCACCCCCTTCAGCCGCGCCTGGCTCAAGGCTCTCGAGGAGGATGGCTTCGTCATTCACCGTGCCCCCGCACCACGCGGCGAGCCGTTGCCGTGGCTGCCCCTGGCCGAGCGGGAGTGGGTGGACGACGGGCTGGGGGATCTGACGGCGGACACCCGCTGGCCGGTGGGGGAGGCCGAGGCGAGCCGCCGGTTGCACGCTTTTCTGGATCAGGCGGTGCTCGATTACGGCGAGACCCGGGACTTTCCGGCGCTGGCGGGCACCTCCGTGCTCTCCCCCTATCTGGCGGCGGGCATCATCAGTGCCCGCCAGTGCGTGGGGGCGCTGCAGCAGCGTCTCGGCTACCGGCCCCAGTCGAAGGCCCAACCCGGTTTCGTCTGGCTCAATGAGCTCATCTGGCGCGAGTTCTACCGCCACTTGCTGGTGCTGATCCCGAGCCTCTCCATGAACCGCCCCTTCAAGCCGGAGACGGCGGCCCTGCCGTGGAGCTGGGATCCGGATGCCTTCGCCGCCTGGTGCGAGGGGCGCACCGGCTACCCCGTGGTCGATGCGGCCATGCGTTGCCTCAACGCCACCGGCTGGATGCACAACCGGCTGCGGATGATAGTGGCGAGCTTCCTCACCAAGGATCTCCACATCCACTGGCGGCTCGGGGAGGACTACTTCATGAGCCGGCTCATCGACGGGGATCTGGCGGCCAACAATGGCGGCTGGCAGTGGGCGGCGGGGACAGGGGCCGATGCGGCGCCCTATTTCCGGGTCTTCAACCCCACTACCCAGGGGCAACGATTTGATCCACAAGGGGAGTTCATTCGTACCTGGGTCACTGAGCTGGCGGATGTGCCTGCTGCCTATCTCCACGAGCCCCACGACTGGTTGCGGCTCAAGGGGCGGCAGGATTATCCGGCCCCCATGGTGGATCATGCCGTTGCACGGGTGAGGGCCATCGAGATGTTCCGCGAATTGGAGAAAAACTAGCATGAATGACGCGCTGGCCCGCTTTGTCATCCTCTACCTGCAACTGGACAAGCATCAGTTGCACCGCTTGCCGGAGATCTATGCCGATGAGGTGCTCTTCATCGATCCTGCGCACCGGATAGAGGGGCTAGCCGCGCTCACCCGCTACTTTTCCTCCCTTTATGAGCGCCTTGCCCAGTGCAGTTTCGAGATAACGAGTCAGCAGCAGTCGGGCAACGAAGCCTGGCTCGCTTGGGTCATGACCTTCTCCCACCCCAGGATTGCCGGTGGTCGGGCCGTCAGGGTCGAGGGGGCCACCCGGCTGACGTTCGACTCCTGGGGCAAGGTGTGCCTGCACCGGGACTACTTCGATCTCGGGGCCATGCTCTACGAGCAGTTGCCACTGCTGGGGCCCGTGGTACGGGCCATCAAGGGGAGGCTGGGGACATGAGTGGCCGGGTGCTGATCACCGGGGCCACCTCGGGCATCGGCCGCCAGCTGGCGCTGGATTATCGGCGCGCCGGCTGGCAGGTGTGGGGTTGTGGCCGGGACGAGGTGCGCTTGCAGGCACTGGCCGA
The DNA here is from genome assembly GCF_040908265.1 of Aeromonas sp. R5-1. Lineage (NCBI taxonomy): Bacteria > Pseudomonadati > Pseudomonadota > Gammaproteobacteria > Aeromonadales > Aeromonadaceae > Aeromonas > Aeromonas sp. R5-1. The sequence continues at coordinate 103,596 of NZ_JBFODJ010000125.1, read as the reverse complement.
CCTGGGGATCACCCCTTTGCGATTCGATGCGCGCGACAGCGCCGCCATGGCCGGGGTGGCCGCAAGCCTGCCCGCCCTCGACCTGCTCATTCTCAATGCGGGCAACTGTGAATACATGGATCCGGCAGAAGGCTTTGACGGCGCCCTGTTTGCCCGGGTCATCGAGACCAACCTCATTGCCACCGGCAACGCCCTGGCTGCCTTGCTGCCGCGGCTGGGGGCGGGTGGACGGCTTGCCATCGTCAGCTCCTCGGTGAGCTGGCTGCCCCTGCCACGGGCGGAGGCCTATGGCGCCTCCAAGGCGGCCCTCGATTATCTGGCGGATACGTTGCGCCTGGATCTGGCCAGCAAGGGCATCGGGGTGACCCTGATCCGCCCGGGCTTCGTGCAGACGCCGCTCACCGACAAGAATGATTTTCCCATGCCCTGCCTGGTGACGGTGGAAGAGGCTTCCCGCGCCATCATGACGGGGCTTGCCGCCGGTCGCCACCAGATCCACTTTCCCCGTCGCTTCATCTGGCTGCTGCGCCTGCTCGGCGCCCTGCCGACAGGGCTCTGGCTGCGCCTTGGCCGCACACTCGTTTCGAAAGGACGCCCTTCATGAAGAAAAAGATCGCCATCGTCGGCTCCGGTATCTCCGGTCTCACCGCCGGTTTTCTGCTCCACAAGCTGCATGACATCACCCTGTTCGAGGCGGCGCCGACCCTGGGAGGCCACACCGCCACCGTGGAGGTGGAACAGGCTGGGCGCCACTATGCCATCGACACCGGCTTCATCGTCTTCAATGACCGCACCTATCCCAACTTCCTCAAATTGCTGGAGCGCATCGGGGTGGGGCGCCAACCCGCCGAGATGAGCTTCTCGGTCAAGAGTCCCGAGGGGATGGAGTACAACGGCCACAACCTCGATACCCTGTTCGCCCGGCGCCGCAATCTGCTGAGCCCGCGCTTCTATCGCTTCGTCGCCGAGATCCTGCGCTTCAACCGGGAGGCGCGGGCCTGGCTGGCCGCGCATCGCCAGCGGGAGCTGACCCCCGAGCTGACCCTGGGGGACTTCCTGCTGGCGGGGAAATTCAGCGACTATTTCGCCCGCCACTACATCCTGCCCATGGGAGCGGCCATCTGGTCCTCCACCCTGGCGGACATGCGTGCCTTCCCCTTGAGCTTCTTCCTGCGGTTTTTCGCCAACCACGGGCTGCTGGAGGTGGCGAACCGGCCCCAGTGGTATGTGATCCCGGGTGGCTCGCGAGAGTACATAGGGCCGCTCACGGCGGGCTGGCAGTCGCGCATCCGCCTCGCTACCCCGGTGGAGGCGGTGCGCCGGGTGGCGGATGGCGTCGTGGTCACCAGCCAGGGGCAGGAGGCCCATTTTGACGAGGTGATCTTCGCCTGCCACAGCGATCAGGCCCTGGCCCTGCTGGCAGATGCGAGCGATGGAGAGAGGGCCATCCTCGGGAACATGCCCTATCAGGCCAACGACGTCTGGCTGCACACCGACGCCTCCTGCCTGCCGATGCGCCGCAAGGCGTGGGCGAGCTGGAACTACCAGCTCGGTGAGGATGACGGGGCGCGCCCCCTGGTGAGCTACAACATGAACATCCTGCAGGGGGTGAGCTCCCCCGCGCCCTTCTGCGTCAGCCTCAATCCCCGTGGACGGGTGGACGAGAGCAAGGTGTTGCGCCGTTTCGTCTATCATCATCCGGTATTCAATCAGGGCTCCATCGCCGCCCAGCAGCGACGGGGCGAGATCTGTGGCCATCAGCATACCCACTTCTGCGGGGCTTACTGGTACAACGGTTTTCACGAGGACGGGGTGCGCAGCGCCCTGGACGTGGCCAGACGCTTCGGGGCCGAGCTATGAGCGGCGCCGCAGCCTTGACGCAAGGGGACGAGGGAATGGGGGAGGGGATCAGCGCCATCTGGCAAGGCTCGGTGCGCCACCGCCGCTTCGCCCCCAGGGCCCACGCTTTTTCATACAGCCTCTTCATGCTGGGGCTGGATCTGGACGAACTGCCCGGGCTTGAGCAGGGGCGCTGGTTTGCCGTGGAGCGGGCCGGACTGCTCTCGTTTCGCCGCGAGGACTATCTGCGGGGCAGCGAAGGGCCCCTCAAGCAGGCGGTCTGGGACAAGGTGGCGGCCCTTGGGGGGGATGCGGAGCCCGGCGGGCGGGTGCTGCTCCTTGGCAACGTGCGCTGCCTCGGGTTTTATTTCAGCCCGGTTAATTTCTATTTCTGCGATCGGGCGGGGGAGACCCGCTACCTGCTGGCTGAGGTCTCCAATACCCCCTGGAACGAGCGTCACTACTACCTGCTGGATCTGGCGGCGCTCTCCCCCCATGACAAGGATTTTCATGTCTCCCCCTTCATGGGGCTGGGGATGCGCTACCACTGGCGCATCCGGGCGCCGAAAGAGGAGGCGCTGATCCATATCGAGAGCCACCCCGTATCCGGTGAGAGCAAGCTGTTTGACGCCACCCTGGCCCTGCGCCGCGCGCCGCTGTCGCGCAAGGGGCTGGCGGCGCTGCTGGCTCGCTGGCCCTGGATGACCCTGAAGGTGCTGCTCGGGATCTACTGGCAGGCCCTGCGCCTTTTTATCAAACGCACCCCCATCTTCACCCATCCGGAGAGCCGCCCGTGACGCTGACACACCCGTTTAACTCCGCTTCCTGGTGTTGTCAGCAGCTCATGGTGCGGGTTCATCCCAACCGAACGACCCCACTCTTGACCCATTCGGAGAGCTGCTAATGGAACTTGCTCAATCAACCCTCTCTGCCTCTTTCATCGACAAGGGGGCCAAGCAACTGCTGCTCAAATTGCTGGCGCGCCTTGAGCAGGGCCAGCTGGTGCTCCACGACGGCAGCGAGTGCCACCGTTTCGGCAAGGCGGGCAGCGACCTGCATGCCGAGCTGGTGGTGCAGGATCCGGCGTTTTATCGCCGCCTGCTGCTGGGAGGGAGCATCGCCGCAGGAGAGACCTGGGTGGAGGGTCTCTGGACCAGCCCGGAGCCGGTGGCACTGGTGCGCTTGCTAGCCCGCAATCTGCCGCTGCTCGACGCCCTGGAACGGCGCCTCGGCTGGCTCAGCTTCCCGTTCAACAAGGTGCGCCACTGGTTCAATCGCAATACCCTGACCGGTTCGCGCGCCAACATCGCCGCCCACTATGACCTTGGCAACACCCTCTATCAGGGCTTTCTCGACGATCACATGCAGTATTCGAGCGCCATCTATCCCCACCCGGATGCCACCCTGGAGGAGGGGCAGCAGGCCAAGCTGCGCACCATCTGTGAGCGGCTTGAGCTTGGGCCGGATGACCACCTGCTGGAGATAGGCACCGGCTGGGGCGGTCTCGCCGTCTATGCGGCCCGTCACTACGGCTGCCGGGTCACCACCACTACCATCTCCCGGGCCCAGCACGACTATGCCAAGGCGTGGATCGAGCGGGAGGGGCTGGGGGATCGCATCACCTTGCTGCTGGAGGATTACCGCAAGCTGGAGGGACGCTATGACAAGCTGGTCTCCATCGAGATGATCGAGGCGGTGGGGCACGCCTTCCTGCCAGACTATTTCCGCCAGTTGTCGCGCCTGCTCAAGCCCGGCGGACGCCTGCTGATCCAGGCCATCACCATCGCCGATCAGCGTCACGCCCAGTATCTGCGCGGGGTGGACTTCATCCAGCGCTACATCTTCCCGGGAGGCTGCCTGCCCTGCGTCTCCCAGATGGCGGGTCTGCTGGCGCGGGAGACCGACATGCAGCTGGTACGGCTGCACGATCACGGCCACCACTATGCCCGTACCCTGGCCCACTGGTGCGAACGCTTCCTGGCGCTGGCCCCGGAGCTGCCCAAGCTCGGTTACAGCCAGGATTTCATCCGGCTCTGGCACTTCTATTTCGCCTACTGTGAAGGGGGATTCTGGGAGCGGGCCATCAGCCTGGTGCAACTGGAGGCTGCCAAGCCGGGGCCCCATGGCTGGTCCGGGGACTTGCCGGCAAGCGGTCGCTGATCATGTGGCAGTGGGCCCACCTGCTGGGATTCAATCTCTACTGGTTGCTGGCGGTGACATGGCAGCAACCGGGCCCGCTGCTCGGGATGCTGCTGCTCCATTTCATCTTCTCCCCCCGCCGTGGGCAGGACTGGCGCCTCATCCCGATCGCCCTGGCAGGCTGCCTGCTCGACATCCTGCTCTGGCGCCTCGGCCTGTTTCACTTTCCGTCCGGTTTTCCGCTCTGGCTGTTGCTGCTTTGGTGCGGTTTCGCCCTGACCCTCTCCCACGGCCTTCGCTGGCTTCGCCTCTTGCCGCGCTGGCAACAGGGGCTGTTCGGCATGGTGGGGGGCGCCTCCTCCTATATGGCGGGGGCCGCCATGGGGGCAGTAAACTTACCCTGGGGCATCTGGACAAGCGCAGTGCTGCTGGCGGTGATCTGGATGTGGTGGTTACCCGTACTCCTGTGGGTAACGGTCAAGCTGGAGGGTGAGACGAGATGAACACCTTTTCGACCGACACCTTGTTGTTTTCCAAGTGGACCAGGGATGGCCAGTGCGAGCTGGCCGAGCGTTTCTACCTGGTGGTGGCCTGCCAGCGCGATGCCCAGGGGCATCTGGCGAGCGTGGTGATGCAGGATATCAACACCCTGCAGGAACAGGAGATGGACTGGCATGAACTGGAGGATCCCGCCCGTTGGCACATGGGGTGGAACTAGCCTGCTGCTGGCGGCCTTGAGCCTGCCACTGCTTGCGACCGCCCAGAGTGTTGCCGCCCCCTGGCAGGGGCTGCGAACCGTGGGACAGGGGGAGATGCGCTGGCTCTGGTTCAAGATCTATGACGCCACCCTCTACAGCGAGAGCGGTCGCTATCAGCCGGGGCGCTACCCGCAGGCCCTCAGCATTACCTACGCGAGGGCCATCGAGCGCCAGGATCTGCTGGAGGCGACCGCCGCCGAGTGGCAGCGGCTCGGCCTTGGTAGCGAGAGTGAGCGCCAACGCTGGCTGGCTCGACTGGCCACGCTCTGGCCGGATGTCGCCCCCGGCGACAAGCTGGTTTTTTATGTGGACGAGCAAGGCACGGGCCACTTCTGGTTGCGAGATCGCCTCCTTGGCTCTCTTGATGATCCCGCCTTCGCCCCCGCGTTTCTTGCTATCTGGCTGACTGACGACAGCCGGGATCCCGCTCTGACCCGCCGTCTGCGCGGCCAATCCTGATGGAGTATTCCATGAAGTTCTCTTCCTGGTGGCGTCTTGCCTGGTTGCTGCCCCTGCTGTGGCTCTCTGGTTGCGGCGCGGGTCTTGACGATTATCGCGGCTCCCGGCCGGGCTGGGATCTCGCCCGTTTCTTCAATGGCAAGCTGGTGGCCCACGGCCTGGTGACGGACCGCAGCGGCGAAGTGACCAGTCGCTTTCGGGTCGAGATGCAGGGGCACTGGCGAGAGGGCAAGGGGGAGCTGTTCGAGCAGTTTTACTTCGATGATGGCCGTCGGCAGACCCGCACCTGGTTTTTGAGCAAGGGGGCGGATGGCCACTGGCGCGGCACGGCTTCAGACGTGGTGGGGGAGGCGGTAGGCAAGACAGAGGGCTTTGCCCTCAACTGGCGTTATCAACTCGATCTGGCACTGCCGGATGAGAGCGTGGTGAGGGTGAGCTTTGATGACTGGATGTATCTGCTGGACGACGATCGCCTGATCAACCGCGCGAAGATCAGCAAGTTCGGCATTCACCTCGGCGAGGTGATCCTCTATATCGAACGGCTTGAGCAATGAAAGCCGTTGCATTTTTGCCGACGATAGCCATTGGCTATGGATCGGCAAGGCACAGACGATTGTCCTTTGAGTCTGCTTCTGGATAAGCTGACTCCGTTCCCGATAATGCTTACCACCTGGAGGTGAATCATGAAGAGCCCCATTGGTCTTGATACCGTTCAATCACAAGCTCTGGCCGCCGAGCTCAACAAGCTGCTGGCCAGCTACCAGATCCTCTACATGAACGTCCGTGGCTTCCACTGGAACATCCGCGGCAACCAGTTCTTCGAGCTGCACCTGAAATTCGAAGAGATCTACAACGACCTGCTGCTGAAAGTCGATGCCCTGGCCGAGCGCATCCTGACCCTGGATGGCGTGCCCCTGCACAGCTTCAGCGACTACATCCAGGTGTCCGCCATCCCCGAGCAGAAGGGGCTGCATGACGGTCGTGCCTGCGTGGAATCCCTGCTGGCGAGCTTCCGCGAACTGCTGGTTGCCCAGCGCCGCATCCTGGGTCAGGCCGCCGATGCCGGTGATGAAGGGACTGCATCCATCCTCTCCGACTATGTGCAGCAGCAGGAAAAACTGGTCTGGATGCTGCGCGCCTATCTGGCCTGATGAACCTGGGGCCGGCTGCCCATGCTCCGGCCCGTATCATTGCCCCTGTTGTTGCACACCCGAGTTGTCTCTCCTTGATTTCCCACCCGCTTGCCGCCCGATTTGGGCGGCTTTTTTCTATTTGATCTGCATCAATGAAATGTTAATTGGTAAATTGAATGCCTATTAAGTTTTCCAGGAGGGGAATAGAATCGCCACAAAACAGATAACTGAAATGTCCAATTAGGAGAGACATGATGTTTTGTGTGCAATGTGAACAGACTATTCGTACCCCGGCAGGCAATGGCTGCGCCTATGCACAAGGCATGTGCGGCAAGACGGCGGAAACTTCCGACCTGCAAGATGTGCTGATCTATACCCTGCAAGGGCTCAGCGCCTGGGCCCTGGCGGCCCGCGAGCACGGCATCGTCGACAGCGAAATAGACGCTTTCGTGCCCAAGGCGTTCTTTGCCACCCTCACCAACGTCAACTTCGACTCCGCTCGCATCGTCGCCTACGTCAACCAGGCGCTGGCCTATCGCCAGCAACTGGCCGCCAAGCTGGCACCGCTGGCGGTGCAGGCCGACACACTGCCCGCCGCGGCCAGCTTCGAGCCGGGTGCCGATCTGCTGGCCCAGCTTGCCCAGGCGCCGCAGACCGCGGTCAACCGGGGCAAGAACGAGGTCAACGAAGACATCATGGGGCTGCGCCTGCTCTGCCTCTACGGCCTCAAGGGTGCCGCCGCCTACATGGAGCACGCCCGGGTGCTGGATCAGCAGGATGCCGGGGTAGCCGCCGAATTCCATCGCATCATGAGCTGGCTCGGTACGGATCCCTGCGATCTGGATCCGCTGTTCAAGTGCGCCATGGAGATTGGCCTGCTCAACTTCAAGATCATGGAGATGCTGGATCTCGGTGAAACCACCGCCTTCGGCCACCCCGAGCCGACCCAGGTTCGCGTCACTCCGGTTCCGGGCAAGTGCATCCTGGTCTCCGGTCACGACATGGTGGATCTCAAGCTCATCCTGGAGCAGACCAGGGGCACTGGCATCAAGGTCTACACCCACGGCGAGATGCTGCCGGCCCTGGCCTACCCCTTCTTCAAGCAGTACCCGCACCTGGTGGGTAACTATGGCTCCGCCTGGCAGAACCAGCAGAAGGAGTTTGCCAACTTCCCGGGTGCCGTGGTGATGACCTCCAACTGCATCATCGACCCGAACGTGGGCAACTACAGCGATCGCATCTTCACTCGCTCCATCGTCGGCTGGCCGGGCGTGACTCATCTGGAAGGGGAAGATTTCTCTGCCGTTATCGCCAAGGCACAAGCGCTGGAAGGCTTCAAGCACGTTGAGCTCGAGCACTTCATCACCATCGGTTTTGCCCGCAACGCCCTGATGCAGGCCGCTCCCGCAGTGATCGACAAGGTCAAGGCTGGCGAAATCAGCCACTTCTTCCTGGTGGGGGGATGTGACGGTGACCGTGCCGAGCGCGCCTACTACACCGAGTTTGCCAAGGCGATCCCGCAGGACAGCCTGCTGCTGACCCTGGGCTGCGGCAAGTACAAGTTCAACAAGCTCGATTTCGGCGACATCGGCGGTATTCCGCGCCTGCTGGACGTGGGTCAGTGCAATGATGCCTACTCCGCCATCCAGCTGGCCCTGGCGCTCGCCGACGCGTTCGAGTGCGGCGTCAACGATCTGCCCCTGACCCTGGTGCTCTCCTGGTTCGAGCAAAAAGCCATCGTCATTTTGCTCACCCTGCTGGCGCTCGGTGTGAAGGACATCCGCACCGGCCCGACCGCCCCGGCCTTCCTCACCCCGGCCCTGCTCAAGGTGCTGGAGGAGCAGTTCGGCCTGAAAGGAACCACCACGGCAGACGCGGATCTCGCCGAGATCCTGGCGGCCTGAGCAAAGATACAGCCTTACACGCTCAGCATGTTGTAAGCCTTTGGCGAGCCTGATGGCTCGCCTTTTTTCAACGCTATTTCCGAGCAAGAGGAGCCTTGCGATGACCTCCACCTCTTTGAGCCTGCGCTGTATAGCCCGCCGGGCAGAGACCCACGACGTGGCGAGCTGGCAATTTGAACCCCTGGCTGGCGACCTGCCCTCCGTGCTGGCTGGCCAGTGCGTCACCCTGCACACGATGATTGACGGCCAGCCCCACTGCCGCGCCTACACCCTCTCCTCCAGCCCGCAGGATCCTTTCTGGCAGGTCACCATCAAGGATGTGGGGCTGGTCTCTCACCATCTGCACCAGAGCCTGCAAGTGGGGGACGAGATCCGGGTAGACGGCCCCTTCGGCGATTTCCACCTGACCGCGCTCCCCTGCGAGCGGCCGCTGCTGCTCAGCGCCGGCTCCGGCATCACCCCCATGTGGGCCATGCTGCGGGACGAGCTCGCCAAGCGACCGGACGCCGATATCCGCTTTATTCACAGCGCCAGAACCCCCGGGGATGTGATCTTCGCAAGGGAACTGGCTTCACTGGCCGAGGCTCATGCCGGTGTGCGCCATGCTTTAGTGCTGGAGAAAGTTGGGGAAGAGGCGCCAACGGCTCATCCCTGGGTTGGCCGGCTCACACCGGGGATGCTCAAGGAATTGGCGCCGGATCTCTTGAGCCGCCATGTCTATCTGTGCGGGCCAGCCCCCTATATGGCGGTGGTGAGCGAGATGCTGGCCGGGCTCGGGCTGCCCCCCGAGCAGTTGCACCAGGAGTCGTTCGGCCTGCCTGCTGGAACATCGAGTGCGGCGCCAGTTGCGGCCGATAGCGACCACTTCTGGCTGACCCTCAAAAAGAGCGGCAAGAAAGTGAAGATACTGCCTGGCCAGACCCTGCTGGCGGCACTGGAGGGGGCGGGGGAGACCATGATGGCCGCTTGCCGCGCCGGGGTGTGCGGCGCCTGTCGCTGCACCACGGAAGGCGAAATCGAGCGCCAGAGCGTGATGACCCTGAGCGCGCAGGACCTCGAGAACGGGGTGGCGCTGGCCTGTTCCTGCACCGCCAGAGGGGATGTGAGCCTGGAGTACTGACGGGCGTCATTGGTATCCCGAGCTTTTCCCGGGCGGGTCGTGCGGGTAGACTCAACCCCAGTTTCAGCAAAGTACGGGATAAAAAATGACAATTCTGGTGACGGGGGGAGCCGGTTACATCGGTTCCCACACCCTGGTCGAGCTGCTTGGTACCGGGCAGCAGGTCGTAGTACTGGACAACCTCTCCAACGCTTCCCCCGAATCGCTCAAGCGGGTCGAGCGGATCACCGGCAAGCCGGTCACCTTCGTGGAAGGGGATATTCTGGACAGAGCCTGCCTGCAGCGGCTGTTTGCCGAGCACAGGATAGCATCCGTGATCCACTTCGCCGGCCTCAAGGCGGTGGGGGAATCCGGCCAGATCCCGCTCACCTACTATCAGAACAACGTGACCGGCACCCTGGTGCTGTGCGAAGAGATGGCCAGGGCCGGCGTGTTTCGGCTGGTGTTCAGCTCCTCGGCCACCGTCTATGGGGATCCGGCCTCGGTACCCCTGCGGGAAGATTTTCCCACCAGCGCCACCAACCCCTATGGCCGCTCCAAGCTGATGGTCGAAGAGATCCTGCGTGACCTCTCCAAATCCGATCCCCGCTGGGCCATCGTGCTGCTGCGCTACTTCAACCCGGTGGGGGCTCACGAGAGCGGCCTCATCGGTGAAGATCCCAACGGCATCCCCAACAACCTGCTGCCTTACATCAGTCAGGTCGGCGTGGGCAAGCTCAAGGAGCTGGGGGTCTTTGGCAACGACTATCCGACCCCGGACGGCACCGGGGTGCGAGACTATATCCACGTGGTGGATCTCGCCATCGGTCACCTCAAAGCGTTGGCCCGCATCAAGAGTGATACCGGCGTCTTCACCTATAACCTCGGCACCGGTCAGGGCTATTCCGTGCTGGAGATGGTCAAGGCGTTCGAGGCAGCCAGTGGCCGTGCCATTCCCTACCAGATCAAGCCCCGTCGTCCCGGTGACATCGCCGAGTGCTGGGCTGAACCGGCTCTGGCCCGTGACGAGCTGGGCTGGCAGGCTGAGCGGGGTCTGGAGCAGATGATGATCGATACTTGGCGCTGGCAAAGCCAGAACCCGAACGGTTATGGCCCTGCTGCGAAGCCGTGATCACTGGTCATGGGCTGCTCGGGAACCTCATTTATTCATATAGACTCGGGTCTCTGCACTGCTCTTCGCCTTGCTGACAGCTTCTCGCGACGACCCATCAGGCCTGATGGTTTGCAGCCTGAATAGCAAAACGCCCCGGCATGCCGGGGCGTTTTTTCATGAACAACGCGTGGGTTACTGAATGCTCTTGCCGGCGCGGACATCCTTGATGATGGCCTTGAGGCTGGCCAGATCCCGCGGTGCGCCGCGCAGGATCTGATCGCCGATGATGAAGGCCGGGGTGCCGGAAATAGCCATGGCTTCGGCCAGCGCCCGGTTGGTACCCAGATTCTGATCGATGCTGCCGTCCTTGATCTTCGCCTCGACCTTGCTCCAGTCCACGCCGGCGGCTCTGGCGATGTCTTTCACCTGGGCTTCGTCGGAGAGGGGCCCCTGATGGGCGTACAGCTTGTCGTGGAAGGTCTGGTATTTGTCGGGCTGGCCGAGCTTCACCGCCAGCGCCGCGCGGGCGGCGTAGTAGGAGGTTTCGCTCAGGATGGGGAACTGCTTGTAGATGTAGCGGATCTCCTTGTCCTCAGAGAGCAGTTGCTGAATGAGAGGATGAGCGCGCTTGCAGTAGCCGCAGTTGTAGTCGAAGAACTCCACCACCGTCAGGCTGCCCTTGGGATTGCCGCTCTCGGGATCCTGGTTGGCGAAGAGCTGCTTGGCATGGGCTTCTATCAGCGTCTTGTCGTTCTCGGCCTGCTGGCTCTCCTGCTTGGCACGCAGGGCGTTGGACATCTCGACCAGGATCTCCGGATTCTTGACCAGATAGTCGCGCACGATCTGCTCGACATCGCTCTTGGTCAGCTCGCTCGCCTGCACGGGCGCCGCAAGCAGGGTCGCGCCGGTCAGGGCGGCGAACAGGGCATGTTTGATTCTCATAAGTCCATCTTGCTGGGGATGTGGTAGTGGCCCCTATAGTGGGTGAGTCTGTTTTCAAGTCAAGCCATACGCTTGAAAAAGCACGGTTTGTAGCGGTTTTGCCGGTTTTGTGCGCCAGATAGCCCAATAAATGGGCAAACAAACGGAGTGGGGATTTACAAGGGCTGGGGGCATGGGTAATATGCGTCGCACTGCTGCGGAGGGGTGGCAGAGCGGCTGAATGCACCGGTCTTGAAAACCGGCGATGGGCGACCATCCGTGGGTTCAAATCCCACCTCCTCCGCCATCTATATAGCCCAACTGATTTATTCAGTTGGGCTTTTTTGTGTCTTCGGTTTTGGGTATGCCACCGTGTGCCCGGATTTAGTTGACCATCGCGATCACTCCCAGGGCGTCACATTGGCGTACTTGTATTTGGCGTAGACGGGCTGGCCGTTGTAGGAGCTGGGCGGGAAGCTCGGGTTGGCGCTGATCCAGTTATTCACAAACGTCTGCATCCAGCTGGTGACGGGGCGGCTCTCGCGGCGCACGCTCACCCATTTGTTCTGGGTACGGCTGAAGACCTGCCAGGTGACTCCCGCCTCGTCGATGTTGAAGGCGTAGCGCTCCATGTTCCAGATGGAGATACCGTACTTGCCCAGGTCGATGTCCTGGGGATACTGACGCCCCTGGATCCAGACGTTGGTATGGAGCAGGTTGGTGCCCCCCATCAGCTCGATGTCGACTTCATAGTGAGAGCTGGTGCCTGCATCTCCGGTATAGGTAAAGAAGGAGCTGATGGTGCCGGGCACCGATCCTGCCTGCATCTGCACCTCATAACGACCCTTGCGGGTGTAGTTGTAGGTTCGCAGCTCAGCACAGCTCTTGTTCCCTTTGTCGGATTTCGCATGGAGGATGGCCGTGCCGGACTCCATCCAGACGTTGGCGGCGCGCCAGGTGCAGTCGAATTCTGACCCGCCATTGCGCCAACCATCAGAGACCTGCCAATCCTGATTGCTCCACCACCATGCCGATGCCTGAGTGGAATATAATCCTCCCGCCATCAGCAATACTGACATCAGTCCAAGTTTACGCATATTATCCACATTCCTGTGTGTTTATTAATGAGTGTTTTATTGATGACTACAAGCAGCATCAGAATAGCCATAAACAGATATTGAAACTTATACTGGTATCGCGTCATGACAGTTTCATACTTTTGAAATTGCCTGAAAAAGGTATGAAAGACATGACGGCTGGCTGGTATAACCAGAATAAAAAAAGCCACCGTATATAACGGTGGCAAAAGCACGGACTCCCGATCCGATGAGTTAAAATCAGCTGGCTTGGCGGCGATAGATCTCGACCAGTTCGGTGGCCAGTTCGCGGCACAGAATGGAGGTCATCAGGTGATCCTGGGCATGTACCATGACCAGTGTCATCTTGGTCTTGCCTTCGCCCTCATCGGCTTCAATCAGTTTGGTTTGTACGGCATGGGCAGCCTTCCCCGCGTCGGTGGCCTGGAGCAGCAAGGCATCCGCTTCGCTGAACTGGCCAGCACGAGCCTGACGCAGGGCTTCGAAACAGAGACTGCGAGATTGGCCGGCATTGACGATGATGCCCATGACTGCTTCTTCAAGATCCATCATTTATGACTCCTTAAAATCCATTATTACGAGAGACGTTGGCGAACCATTCACCACTTTTCTTGACGGTGCGCTGCTGGCTTTCCAAATCAAGGCTGATGAATCCATAACGGTTCTTGTAGGCATTCATCCAGGACCAGTTGTCAATAAAGGTCCACAGGTGATAACCACGGCAATGACTTCCTTCGGCAATGGCGGTATGAATCCACTGGAGGTGGCCGCGAATGAAGTCGATACGATAATCGTCTTTTACCTGACCATCTTCACCAATGAATCTGTGCTCCCCTTCGACACCCATACCATTTTCGGAGATATAGCTTGGGATATTTCCATAGTTGTCGCGCAGGTTGATCAATATGTCATAAATACCGCGCTCATATATTTCCCAGCCGCGATAAGGGTTCATTATGCGGCCTGGCATCTCGTAATTCTCGAAGAACCAGTCAGGCAGGAAAGGGGAGTCCGGGTTGATGGCCGTCATGCGTGCCTTCACTCGCCGCGGCTGGTAGTAGTTGATGCCGAGCAGATCGATCTTGCCGGCGGCCAGCAGTTGGCAGTCGCCGCTTTGCACCACGGGCATCTGATCGTGCTCGCGCAGGATATCGATCAGCTCCTGGGGATAAACCCCCTTCACCGCAGGATCGAGGAAGGCGCGGTTGAAGAACAGGTCGGCAATGAACGAGGCCTTCAAGTCTGCCGGGTTTGAAGAGCGCGGATAGGAGGGGGTCAGGTTCAGGACGATGCCGATCTGGCCGGGCAGGGAGAGTGTGCGATAACGCTTCACCGCCAGACTGTGGGCCAGCATCATGTGATAGGCCACCTGGGCTGCCCGTTTGAAGTCCATCTGGTTCGGGTAATGGAAGTCATACAGATACCCTCCTTCCACTACCACAACGGGTTCATTGAAGGTCATCCAGCAGGCGACGCGATCACCGAACAGTTTGAAGCAGAGCGCTGCGTACTCGGCATAAGCCGCCACGGTTTCGCGGCTCTCCCAGCCTCCCTGCTCCTGCCAGTACATCGGCATGTCGAAGTGGAACAGGCCGATGAAGGGTTTGATCCCCTTGGCCAGCAGCTCATCGATAACCTTGTTGTAGAAGTCTACGGCCTCCTGGTTGACGGTGTGGCCATCCGGCAGCAACCGGGCCCAGGAGATGGATGTGCGGAAGCTGTTGTGGCCAATCTGTTCCATCAATGCGATGTCTTCACGATAACGATCGTAGAAGGTGGAGGTGTTGGCCGGGCCAACCTGACCATGGAAACGGTGTGGCTCCGTCTCGAACCAGTGATCCCAGATGGTCGGTGCCTTGCCGCCCACATTGGCAGCTCCTTCCGATTGTGCGGCCGACGAGGCGCTACCCCACCAGAAGCCTTCGGGGAATGTATATTGCATTGCAGTTTCCTCTTGATGACCGGCGTGCAGGCGGCGTGGCGCTTACGCCTGGCGCTTACGCCTGACTCTGAATTGGTGTGATTGTGTCTGCTTTTTCTGATCTGGCGGCTTCTTCCGCTTCAGCCGTCTCGGCTTCCTGCTTGAGCAGGGTGCGTTCGTAAGCCCGCACGAAGGGGTAATACATCAGGGCGGAGATCCCCATGCAGATGAAGCACATGATGACCGGACTGAAGGCCCGGTTGGTCGCCCAGGAGGCGCCGATGGGGGCCGGCGTGGTCCATGCGGTCAGCATCACGACCTTCTCAACCAGACCCAGATCCACCGCGGACCAGGCCAGGATGGCGTTGATCATCGGCACCAGGATGAAGGGCAGGAAGAAGACCGGGTTCATGATGATGGGAGCACCAAACAGGATCGGCTCGACGCCCGTGTGCTGCTGGATGAACAGGCGATCGGGGAGACGGCGCAACTGGTGCGGGACTTCAATACCATGGCCGAGCGATTGCAAAGCATGACCCGTGAGCGGGAGTTCTGGAATGCCGCCATCGCCCACGAATTGCGCACCCCGGTGACCATCTTGCGTGGCCGCTTGCAGGGGCTGGCCGAAGGGGTATTTCCGCCAGAGCGTGCGCTCTTTGAAGGCTTGCTGCGTCAGGTGGAGGGATTGACCCACCTGATCGAAGACTTGCGGGTACTCAGTCTCAACGACAGCGGCCACCTGGAGTTGCAACGAGAGGCGATCAGGCTGGCCGACGAGCTTGCCGTGGTGCTTGAGGCGTTTGCCACCCCTCTGGCCGCGAGCGGTTTCACCCTCAAGCGGGAGCTCGATGCCGAGCTCTGGGTCTGTTGCGATGCACTTCGCATCCGTCAGGCCCTGATGGCGCTGCTGGAAAATGCCCAGAAGCACGCGGTGCCGGGCATGCTGACCGTGCGTCTGCATCGTTCGGGCACCCAGTGCATCCTGAGCGTGGAAGACGAAGGGCCCGGCATCAGCGAGGAGGTCGCCGCCCATATCTTCCAGGCGTTTCGCCGGGGGGATCCGTCACGCTCGCGCAAGAGTGGCGGCAGCGGGCTCGGGCTGGCCGTGGTCAAGGCGATTGCCGAGGCCCACGGCGGCAGTGCGGTCTGCCAACCCGGCGGGCGGGGCGGCACCCTGTTCCTGCTTTCCTGGCCCCTCTTGCACCCTGACGGCAGGCCATGACCCCGCATTGCCGCATCGGTTGAGGATGGCAAGCCGAGGCGCGTGTGTTGACTGTGATCCAACAGCCCAAAAAAAGCCCAGCTCATGGGGAGAAACGGGCTTTTTTTATGGCTTGCAGGCAGCGCCCTCTTGGGGCGCGCCGGGATCAATGCTCGGCCAGCAGGGGCTCTCCCTCCTGGTGTTTGTCGTGGATGGCAAAGCGATCGACCAGGGTGGCACTGGCGTCGTTCAGGCCGATGACCGCCACCTCTTTCCCCTCACGGCGGAACTTGATGACCACCTTGTCGAGGGCCGTGATGGCGGTGATGTCCCAGAAGTGGGCGTGCGTCAGGTCGATGACCACCTTCTCCACTTCCTCCCTGAAATCGAAACCGGCCAGGAACTGCTCGGCGCTGGCAAAGAAGACCTGGCCCCGCACCAGATAGGTACGCACGGCGCCGCTGCGCTCGCTGTCGCTCTTGACCAGCATGACGCGGGCAACCTTGTGGGCGAAGAAGAGGGAGGCGAGCAGCACCCCCACGAATACCCCGAGTGCCAGGTTGTGGGTCGCGACCACCACGGCGACGGTGGTTACCATCACCAGGTTGGTGGAGAGGGGGTGGCTCTTCAGGTTGCGTACCGACTCCCAGGAAAACGTGCCGATGGAAACCATGATCATCACGGCCACCAGGGCTGCCATGGGGATCTGACGGATCCACTCATCCATGAAGACCACCATCAGGATGAGCAGGGTCCCCGCCACGAAGGTGGAGAGGCGGCCGCGGCCACCGGATTTGATGTTGATGACGGACTGGCCAATCATGGCGCACCCCGCCATGCCTCCCAGCAGACCGGCGCCGATGTTGGCGATCCCCTGACCCTTGCACTCGCGGTTGCGATCGCTTGGGGTGTCGGTCATCTCGTCGACGATGGCTGCCGTCATCATGGACTCGAGCAGTCCCACCACCGCCAGCCCCGCTGAATAGGGGAAGATGATGGCCAGGGTCTCCAGATTGAGGGGGACGTCGGGCCAGAGGAAGACCGGCAGGGTATCGGGCAGCTCGCCCATGTCGCCCACGGTACGGATGTCGATGCCCAGGGTGATGGCCACCGCCGTCAGGATGACGATGCACAGCAGGGGGGAGGGGAGCAGTTTGCCCACCACGGGAACGAGCGGGAACAGATAGATGATGCCAAGCCCGGCTGCGGTCATGGCGTAGACCTGCCAGGTGACGTTGGTGAGCTCGGGCAGCTGGGCCATGAAGATAAGGATGGCCAGGGCGTTGACGAAGCCGGTCACCACGGAGCGGGAGACGAACCGCATCAGGCTGCCGAGCCTGAGGTAGCCCGCCGCTATCTGGAAGAGGCCGGTGAGCAGGGTGGCCGCCAGCAGATACTGCAGGCCATGTTCCTTGACCAGGGTCACCATCAGGAGCGCCATGGCGCCGGTGGCGGCGGAAATCATGCCGGGACGACCGCCGACGAAGGCGATGACCACGGCGATGCAGAAGGAGGCATAGAGGCCGACCTTGGGGTCGACGCCCGCAATGATGGAGAAGGCGATGGCCTCCGGGATCAGCGCCAGGGCGACGACGATGCCCGACAGCAGATCGCCCCGTATGTTGGAGAACCACTCTTGTCTTGCACGTTCCAGCATGGGGATTTTCTCGCTCGTTGAGGATCCATGGCCACAGGCCCGCAAATCAGGGGGAATGGCGGGGATCACAGGGTTGGATTGGCTGTTGATGGTCGGGTAAACCGGCCGGTCGGCATAACCGGAGTCAGGCGGCAGAGGCCGCACAGGGCAGGGTCAGGGCGGCGTGACGGCCACCCCAGAGCACATAACAGGCATAAGGGGCGCATGTTAACAGCCGGTGCCAGGCCGGGGAAGCCCGGATTGTTTTATCTAGCACAAGAGCAGCCAACATAGACCAAACAAGGGGGCTCTGTCGCTTTCATCGGAGTGCCCGATGTGGTTATGGCGATAGCGAGGGGGGCAACACCATGGGACCGGCCACCGTACGGGCGGCCTCGTCACCTCGCAGTACCCGTACTATCTCGAGAGCGAACTCGATGGCGGTACCCGGGCCCTGGCTGGTGATCAGGCGATGGGCTTCATCGGTCACGACCCGCTCCGTGCTCAATTGTGTCTCTGGCAGACGGGCCTGAAAGCCCGGGTGGCAGGTGATGCTCGCATCTCCCAGCAAGCCGTGATGGTGCAGTACCACGGCGGGTGCGGCACAGATGGCGGCGCGCCAGCGGCCGAGGCCTGCCTGCTCCCGTAGCAGGTCGATGGCGAGGGGGGTGTCGCGGATCACTTCGCTGCCGGGCAGACCGCCCGGTACGACCATGGCATCGAAGTCACGGGTAGTCAGCTCGTCGAGATGGCAATCCGCCACCAGTTGCACCCCGCGAGAGGCGCGGATCTGGCGCGCTCCAGTGGGGCAGCAGGAGGCCAGCACCACATCGATGCCACCCCGAACCAGGGTATCGACGATGGCAACCGTCTCTATCTCTTCCGACCCGGGGGCCACCAGTACCAGTACGCTCATCCTGCACTCCTTGCTTGCCAGCTCTGCTCAGCGCTTCTCTTTGACGGCCTGATAGAGGCCCTGATTGACCGGTACCGCGATACCGTGAAGGGCGGCCTTGCCCAGCAGGAAGCCGGTGATGGCCTCTATCTCGGTCTCGCGGCCCTGTTCCATGTCCTGATACATGGAAGAGTAATTGTCGGCGGTGAGCTCCACCACCATCATGACGCGGCGCAGCAGCTCTTCGCTGCCGGTAGGCTGACCTTCGGCCCGCATGACGTCAGCCACTTCCACGCAGATTTGCTGCAGGGCATCGGCAAAACGCGGACCGGCCAATTCGCCGTTCTTGAGCTTGTAGAGCGCGGTGAGGGGATTGATGGCGCAGTTGACGGCGAGTTTCTGCCACTGGCGTGTCAGGATCTGCTCATCCCAACCGGCCTGACCCAGGGCGCTGGCCAGCTCGTCGGCGAGGTGGGCATGGGCACGGGCCGCTTCGTTGATTGGGCCCAGCCAGGTCTCCCCCTTGCCGGTGTGGCGGAACACGAAGTGGCCGCTCTGCATGGCGCCATGGCTGGTGACACCGGCGATCACCGGATTGTCGGGGAAGAGTGCGACCACCTGATCGGCGATCCCCATGCCGTTGTGCAGCAGCACGATGGGCACTCCTGCCGCCAGTTGCCCGACCAGAGGAGTGAGGGCCGATATCACCTGCCCCGCCTTGGTCATGACCAGCAGGCGTTTGATGCTGCCCGGCTTGTCGATGAAGGCGCGTTCGATGGCCAGGAGCTGGGTATGCCCCTCAAGGGAGGTAAAGTCGACGCCGGGGTGCAAGGTGGCGCGATGGCGCTCGCGCAGCAGGAGGCGGGTTGCTTGGCCGCTTTGGGTTAACAGGGAGGCGAAGACGCCGCCCAGGGCGCCGCAGCCCAGCAAGGTCCACTCGGGAGAGACAGGGTGACGGCGTGTTTTCAGGTTGTTGTCGCGTAATCCGCTTGGCATGAAGAGGCTCGATCATGGGAAGGGCTGCCATCCTGTCAACCGCCAACCCGGGATAAGGGAAGATGTCGCTTGGTGAATACCTGGAACCGGTGCATGAGCTGGTTGCCGGGTCGTGCTCAAGGTTCATGCGCAGCCAGGGAGTCTCATGTATGCATAACCATACGGGTTCCTGGGCTGCACTTCACCGAGTGTCGGACCTCTCGCGACCGCTTCTGGACGGGTTCTAACGGGTCTCACCATTCCTGTGCGCAGGGGATTCTAGCAGAGCAATCCCATCGAAATCAGCAAATTTGCCCGTTTTCTGGTAGATTTGCCCACCTGTCAGCACAACCTGAAGTACAGCATGAGGAGCCCGGCTATGCCGTCATTCGATATTGTCTCTGAAGTCAAAATGAACGAGGTGTTGAACGCCGTTGATAACGCCAACCGTGAACTGGCGACCCGTTTCGATTTTCGTGGTGTGGAAGCCAGCTTCGAATTGAACAAGGAAGAAGTAAAGCTGGAAGCCGACGCCGATTTCCAGCTCAAGCAGATGGTCGAGATCCTGCGCGGCGCCCTGCTCAAGCGCCAGATCGAGAACAGTTCCATGGACGTGGGTGACAGCGTCCACTCCGGCAAGCGTTTCCACCTGACCGTGAAGTTCAAGCAGGGGATCGACAAGGAAGTGGCCAAGAAGCTGGTGAAGCTCATCAAGGATTCCAAGATCAAGGTGCAGGCCGCCATCCAGGGCGACGAGGTGCGGGTCACCGGCAAGAAGCGCGACGATCTGCAAGAGACCATGGCGCTGGTGCGTGGCGCCGAACTGGGCCAGCCGATGCAGTTCCAGAACTTCCGCGATTGATGGCGAACGGGGAGGGCGCGACTCTCCCCCCACTGCCAGCATGAGGGCATAAAAAAACCGGAGCAGCTGCTCCGGTTTTTTTGTGTCCGTGTGACGAGTTCGATTAGAACTTGTAGGTCACGGAGAAGTAGTGGCCGAAACCAGTGGTCTTCAGACCGTAGGAACCGTTCTGGATGCCGTAGATGTCGTTGAAGTACTTCAGACCGTAACCGACGGCGTAGCGGTCGGAGTGCCAGTACAGGCCGTTGAACATGGCGGTACCGTCGGTGGAAGTGTCCTTGGCATCAAACAGGTGATCCAGGTAACCCTGATAGGCTACGAAGCTGCCGTTGGAGAAGGTGTAGAAAGGCTTGAACCAGTTCATGGAGAACTGATAGCCGTTCCAGCCCTGCTCGCCACCGCCTTCATTGACGTGACGGGCATACAGGTTCATGCCCATTTTGCCGAACCAGGGCACCATGACGTCTGCACCCAGACCGGTCATGGCTTCAAACAGACCATCCGGACCACCGACGTTGATCAGGTTGGCGATGTAGACTTCCTGCACCGGGCCGAAGGAGAGATCTTTGCCGGTCATGGCATCGATGGAGATGCGCGGTGCAAATTTGATGAACAGGTTGTCCTGGTTGTGCTTGTCGTCGTGACGGTTCTGGAAGATGTCGAATACGTCGACGTAACCGTACAGATCGAAGATACCGGAACGGCCACCAAACTCCATTTCGAAGTAGGTATCGTTGTAACCACCTTCGGACTCAGCGTAGGGCAGCTGATCGATGGTGTGCATCACGTTGAACTGGAACCACTTGTAGTCGTTCTTGTGGATGTCGCCGCTGTAATCGGCAGCCAGTGCCGGAGTGGCGGAGGCAGCCAGCAGACCGGCAGCGATCAGAGTCTTGGTAAATTTGGCCATTTTATTGGTCTCTTGTGCGTTAGTTGAGGTTTTCCGTAGCCTGCCCACAAGGAGCGGAAGGGATTCTAGCCAAATAAATTCAGCGGATAAACAAGTACCAGGGAACTTTGTCAGGATTTGTGAATCTAATCACCCCCTAAAATGCGCAAACGCTTGCTATTTGTGCGTTTGTGGTGACAAGGTGCTACCTCGTTTGGCAACCATGATGATCAGGATCATCACCGGAATACCGAGCAGACTGGTGCCGATGAAGAAGTGGCTGTAGCCGATCTGCTCCACTACCCGACCGGAAAACCCCGCCAGCAACTTGGGCAGCAACAGCATGATGGAGCTGAACAGGGCGTACTGGGTGGCGGAGAAGGCGACGTTGGTGAGGCTCGATAGATAGGTTACAAACGCAGCCGTCGCTATGCCGGCGCTGAGGTTGTCCAGCGAGATGATCAGAGTCAGCAGCTCCAGGTTGTGGCCCACTTCGTTGAGGAGAGCGAACAGCAGGTTGGTGCTGGCGGTCAGCACGGCGCCGAGGAACAGGATGCGCAGGGTGCCAAAGCGCATCACCAGCACGCCCCCGAGCGCGGCTCCCACCAGCGTCATGATGACGCCATAGACCTTGGTGATGGTGGCCACTTCCGTCTTGCTGAACTGCAGATCCACATAGAAGCTGTTGGACATCACCCCCATCACCACGTCCGAGATGCGATAGCAGGCGATAAGCCCGAGGATCAGCAGGGCCGAGGAGCCGTAGCGGCGGAAGAAGTCGGCGAAGGGACACCAGATGGCCTCGTAGGTCCAGGCCCCCAGCCCGGCCAGCGTGGGGGACCAACCCCGTGCCAGCAGGGTGGCCTTGCGCGCCATCTGCTGCTCGTCCTGACTCTTGAGATCGATCTGCGGCTCGTGGCTCATCAGGGTGGTGAGGATGCCAAGAGACATCAGCCCTCCCATCAGCAGATAGGTGAGCTGCCAGCCGCGATAGTCATAGCCGCTGTTGCTGCCGAGCCAGGCCGCCAGCGCCAGCGCCCCCGCTCCCGCCATGATCATGGCGAGTCGATACCCCGTCATATAAGAAGCGGCCATGGCCGCCTGCAGCCGCTCGGGAGCGGATTCGATGCGATAGGCGTCGATGACGATGTCCTGGGTGGCAGAGGAGAGGGCCACCAGCAGAGCGAAGAGGGCCAGCTGGGCGAGCTGGGTCTTGGGATCGCAATAGGCCATCCCCACCAGGGAGAGGGCGATCAGCACCTGGGAGAACAGCATCCAACTGCGTCGTCGCCCAAGCAGCCGTGACAGCAGGGGCAGGGGCAGCCGATCCACCAGGGGCGACCACAGCCACTTGAAACCGTAGGCCAGTGCAACCCAGCTCATGTAACCGATGTCGGTCAGGCTGACATCCGCCTCGCGCAGCCAGAACGAGAGGGTGCCAAAGACCAGCAGCAAGGGCAGGCCGGAGGAGAATCCCATGGCGAACAGGATGAGTACCCGCGCTTCCAGATAGACGGCGAGGGCATCTCGCCAGCGGGTGGCGCGGCCCGGTGTGTGACTGGGCGGGCGGAGATTGTTCAACAGCCTGACTCCTCTGGGAAAAGGGGGTCATTTTGTCAGGTTCGGCAGGCGTAGCCAAGGCAAGCCGAGTGGCGGGCGGCAGGTTTCAGGGACGTGAGCCGATGCAGTGGTGCGGGCAGGGGCCCCCGTCGGCGAGAAAATTGGCGCAGGCCATGAGTTGCAGGCGCAGCGCGTCATCACAGAGGAGGCGCTGCTCATCCCACAGGTGCAGGCTGTGAAGCAGATGCCAGAACACTCCTTCCTGTGCGTTGGCGGGGGTTTTGTCCATGGGGATCACGCAGAGCGCCTGCCAGTGGGAGAGGAGCTGCCAACTCAAGTCTTCCAGCTGCTGATAGGGAATCTTGCGTGCCAGAAAATGGCGAACCGCCTGGGCCAGCGGGCCGGCGTGTTGGGTTATGTAATCATGACAGGTCACCGGCTCCTCCTTCTGGTTCTGCTCCCCGATGCGTGGCACACATCGGGGAGCAGAGTATAGAAAAAGAGACCGGTGACCCGTTCAGGGACGCGGTGGAATGTGATCCGGGCCGCGTTATTTGTCCGCGAGCAGCACCACTTTCTTCAGGATGATGGGGCTGGTGGGGACGTCGTTGGCACGCAGGATGGAGCTGTAGCCGGTCTGGACCTGGGCCAGTTTGTCCAGCACCTCCATCCCCTTCACGACCTGGCCGAACACGGTGTAACCGGCGCCGGCATTGGCGTTGAGGTTGTCGTTGTCCACCAGATTGAAATAGAACTGGCGAGTGGCGCTGTCGACCGCCTGGGTGCGGGCCATGGCGATGGTGCCGCGCTTGTTGGGCAGGCCGCCTCTGGACTCGTTGACCACGGGATCGAAGGTCGGCAGGGGCTGGAACTGCTGGTTGTAGCCTCCACCCTGCACCACGAAGTTCTGGATCACCCGGTGGAACAGGCTGCCGTCATAGCTGCCGTCTGCCACGTAGCGCAGGAAGTTCTTCACGGTCTGGGGCGCCTGTTTGGGGGCCAGCTCCACGACGATGGTGCCATGGTTGGTCTCCATCTGGACTTTTTGACCGGCAAAAGCCAGGGGGGCGATCAGGGTGACCAGTAACCAGAGTTTCTTCATTTATATATCCTCGCTCAGCTCGGCTGACCCTTGAGATAACCGCGCAGCGCCTCGTCGGCCATGATCTGCTGCAGCACGCTGCCCAGCTGCTGGTTCAGAGTGGATTCCAGATCGGCCATGCTCGGTTCGCCCGGGCCCTCCTTGCTGGAGGACATGTTGAACTGCTTGGTCAGCTTGCTGCCCTGGAAGTCCGCAATCACCTGCAGGCTGACGCGGGACTTGGTGACATAGGTGAAGGTCTTCTCTTCCACGGTGACGGCGGCAGTGGAGATGGCCAGCGTCAGGTTGGTGGTGCCGCTGTTGCCCACTTCCAGGCCCTGGCTGCGCAGCCCTTCCGCCAGTTTTTCAGCCAGCAGGCTGTTGAGAGGCTGACTGCTGTTCACCAGCACAGGAGCCTTCTCTTTCTTCTTGATGGAGAAGACATAGGCGGCTTCACGCTTGTCCACCCCTTCCATGGTGATGCGGTTGCCGGAGTAGTACTGCTGGTTGGAGGGGATGACTTGCGGGTTGAGCAGGGCGCTCTCGGGCCAGTGAGTAGCACAACCGCCCAATACCAGAGCGGCCAGCAGCAAGAGTGACTTTTTCATCATGGGTTTCCTTTAGCTTTATCTTTAGCGTTTGATGGCTTTCAAAATAACGAATTTGCTGTTCGACGCAACGACTTGTGCGTTGCCAAACAGGCGCTTGAGTTTGTTGTGATAGTCCAGATGACGGTTGCCTACTATCCAGAGTTCGCCCCCCTGAGGCAACACCCGGTGGGCGTCGCTGAACATCTGCCAGGCGATGTGATCGGTGATCGCCTGCAACTGATGGAAGGGGGGATTGCAGAGGATCCTGTCCGCTGCCCCGACGGGAACGTCATCGAGACAGTTGTTGACCATGAAGTGGGCACGGGGCAGGGCATCGGGCAGGTTGTGCTCGACGTTGAGCCGTGCGGACGCCACCGCCATCCGGGATTCGTCGATGAAGGTCACCTCCACCTCGCTGTCCCGCGCCAGCAGGGAGAGCCCGAGCACGCCGTTGCCACAGCCCAGATCGATCACCCTGCGGGCACTGTGGATGGGCAGGTTGTCCAGCATGAAGCGGGCGCCGATATCCAGGCTGGTGCGCGAGAACACGTTGGCATGGTTGTGGATGAGCATGTCGGTGCCTTCCAGCGGCCAGACGGTCGGGAAGGGACTGGTCAGGGACGGGCGCTCGGCGGCCGGGGTGCAATGAATGAGGCGCGCCTTCTTCCAGGCGAGCGAGGTGCGGGTCTCCCCCAGATACTTTTCGAACAGCTTGAGGGTGGAGGTGTGGATGTCCTTGGCCTTGCCGGCAGCAATGATGCGGGTCGCAGGGGTGACGACCCCGCGCAGGGCAAGCAGTTGCTGCTCCAGCAGCGCCTGATACTTGGAGACCTTGATCACCACCAGGGCGGGGGCATCGGGCAGGGGGGCCAGGGCATCCTGCAGGGTGATGGCGTGGGGATCCAGCCCGTTTTCCGCCAGATTGGCCAGGGTGGCCCGCTCGCTGATGTGGGAGTCGGTCACGCAGACGGGGGCGTGGGCATGCAGATAGCCTGCCAGGGCGCCGAAGCCGTCGTTCATGATGATGACGGGGCCGTCAGGTGCCTGCTGCGATTCGGCAAGGTGGCTTATCAGGTACTCGTCCGCCGCATCCCAGGCCTGCAGGGGATCCTGGCTCTGCCGCGGGTAACGATACAGGGTCAGGCGGCAGTGGGCCGTGTCGAGCAGGGTTTGCATAGGCAAGAGTCCAACGTGTGATTGATGAATGGCGACCGTCTGCCCCGTGTTGCCCGGCAGCGGTGAAAGTGGCGCTATTCTAGCGGCGGCGGAGAAATTCACCAGTCCGGTGCGGCGAGAGCGAGCGGATCCTTCGTACCTGATGCATCGGGCGCACAACCCTGGCTACAATGGCCGGATATTCAACGAGGAGTCCTTACCGTGAGCATGCAACAACAGATAGAGGCCAAGCTGGCCGCCGCGCTCTCCCCGAGCCACCTGGAAGTGATCAATGAAAGCTACATGCACAGGGTGGCACCGGGCTCCGAAAGCCACTTCAAGGTAGTCGTGGTGAGCCAGGCGTTTGAGGGACAGCGTTTGCTGGGGCGCCATCGTCAGGTGAACGGGGTGCTGGCCGACGAGTTGGCGGGAGCCATTCATGCATTGGCGTTGCATACCTATACCGAATCCGAGTGGCAGGCCAGGGAGCAGGCGCCAAAGACGCCGGGTTGCGTCAGCAAATCCCCCTTTGCGTGAGCCGTTGGACCTCCTGATGGCGCCTTCCTCGGGCCATTAACAGCGCTATCACGAACGGTGTGCAGCCAGGGATGAGGGGGATGGCATTATTTTTTCTAATCCTTTTCCTTATGCCTGAAAAATACCTCTATATGGTTAGTTTTGCGAAAAGTCCTTTAAAACCACGGTTTGCAAGGACGTGCGCGAAATATTCAGTGAAGGTTAATTTTGTGATAGGGCGGGGATTTTCCCCATTTGGCGTGGCGGCTAACTCGCCTAAGGTGGTAAACTCAGGCGCTTTTGAATGATCCTGTATGTTGCTGATTTGTTTATTTCTTCGACAGCTTTCCGCGATGTTGACGGGCTCATTCAACAACTCGTCGTGATGTATTTCTCGGCGCTAACCAACCTGTCTTCCCTTAACGGTAGTGCAAGTGAGTATGATTACAATTAAAAGAGGACTGGACATCCCCGTGCTGGGTGCTCCGGAGCAAGTAATCTACGATGGCCCGGCCATCACCCGTGTTGCTACACTCGGCGAAGAGTTCGTGGGGATGCGTCCTACTATGTTTGTCAAAGTAGGTGATCGCGTCATTAAAGGTCAGGAGCTCTTCGAAGATAAGAAGAATCCCGGCGTTAAATTCACGGCCCCTGCCACCGGTGTGGTTTCTGAGATCAACCGTGGTGCCAAGCGTGTTCTCCAGTCCGTTGTCATCGACATCGATGGGTCCGACGAGCAGGTGACCTTTGAGCATTTTGCCTCCGCCGAGCTGCCACAGCTCGAGCGTAGCAAGGTGCAGGAGATCCTGGTCGCATCAGGCCAATGGACCGCGCTGCGTACCCGCCCGTTCAGCAAGGTGCCTGCCGTGGGTTCCACCCCGCGCGCCATCTTCGTCACCGCCATGGACACCAACCCGCTGGCCGCCAGTGCGGAGCTGATCATCAAGGAACAGGCCCAGGCCTTCCTCGACGGTCTGGCCGTGCTGACCCGCCTGACCGATGGTACTGTCCACGTCTGCAAGGGCGAAGCCAGCCTGCCGCACTCCTCCCTGGCCCAGGTCAAGGAAGCCGTGTTCGTCGGTCCGCATCCCGCCGGTCTGCCGGGCACCCACATCCACTTCCTGGATCCGGTCGGTGCCAACAAGGTGCAGTGGCACATCAACTATCAGGACGTGATCGCTTACGGCAAGCTGTTCACCACTGGCCAGATCTTCACCGACAAGGTGATCTCCCTGGCTGGCCCGAACGTCATCAAGCCGCGTCTGCTGCGTACCCGTCTGGGTGCCAGCCTCAGCCAGCTGACCAACAACGAGCTGCGTGCGGACGAAAACCGCATCATCTCCGGTTCCCTGCTGAGCGGTGCCAAGGCCGAAGGGGTCCATGACTATCTGGGTCGCTTCCACAACCAGGTGAGCGTGCTGGGCGAAGGCCGTGAGAAAGAGTTCATGGGCTGGGTCAAACCCAGTGCCAACAAGTTCTCCATCACCCGTACCACCCTCTCTCACCTGATGAAGGGCAAACTCATCAACTTCACTACCACCACCAACGGTAGTGATCGCTCCATGGTGCCTATCGGCAACTATGAGCGTGTGATGCCGCTCGACATCCTGCCGACCCTGCTGCTGCGGGATCTGATCTCCGGTGACACCGACAGCGCGCAGGCGCTCGGCTGCCTGGAGCTGGATGAGGAAGATTTGGCGCTCTGTACCTTCGTCTGCCCCGGCAAGACAGAGTACGGCCCCGTCTTGCGTGAGTGCCTGACCAAGATCGAACTGGAAGGTTAAGCGATGAGTTTCAAGCAACTTCTTGAAAATATGGAACATCACTTCGAGCCGGGTGGCAAGTACGCCAAGTACTATGCCCTGTTCGAAGCGGCGTACACCCTGTTTTATACCCCGGGTTCCGTGACCCGCAATGCCGCCCACGTCCGTGATGCGATCGATCTGAAGCGCATGATGATCATGGTGTGGCTGGCTGTGTTCCCGGCCATGTTCTGGGGCATGTACAACGTCGGCAACCAGTCCATCGCCGCCATCGCCCACATGGGCAGCGCGGCCGGTGCCGATTCCTGGCAATACGCCCTGGCCACCCTGTTCGGTGCCTCGCTGGATCCGGCCGTCGCCGGCATCGGCAGCAAGATGCTGATCGGTGCGGCGCACTTCTTCCCGATTTACATCACCGTCTTCATCGTCGGTGGTTTCTGGGAAGTGTTGTTCGCCATGGTGCGCAAGCACGAGATCAACGAAGGCTTCTTCGTGACCTCCATCCTGTTCGCCCTGATCGTGCCGCCCGAGCTGCCCCTGTGGCAAGCTGCCCTGGGTATCACCTTCGGTGTGGTGCTGGCCAAGGAAGTGTTCGGTGGTACCGGCAAAAACTTCCTGAACCCGGCGCTGGCGGGTCGTGCCTTCCTGTTCTTCGCCTACCCGGGTCAAATCTCCGGTGATGCGGTCTGGGTTGCTGTTGACGGCTTCTCCGGCGCAACCGCACTGAGCCAGTGGGCCCAGGGCGGCCAGATGGCGCTGATCAACGGTGCCACCGGTGAAGCCATCAGCTGGATGGATGCCTTCCTTGGCAACCTGCCCGGTTCCATCGGTGAAGTTTCCACCCTGATGATCCTCATCGGCGCAGCCATGATCGTCTACATGCGCATCGCCTCCTGGCGCATCATCGCCGGCGTCATGGTCGGCATGGTTGCGACCTCCCTGCTGTTCAACGTCATCGGTTCCGATACCAATCCCATGTTCAGCATGCCGTGGCACTGGCACCTGGTGCTGGGTGGCTTCGCGTTCGGCATGGCCTTCATGGCGACCGACCCCGTCTCCGCTGCCTTCACCAACAAGGGCAAGTGGTGGTATGGCGCCCTGATCGGCGTGATGGTGGTGCTGATCCGGGTAGTTAACCCTGCATTCCCGGAAGGCATGATGCTGGCCATTCTGTTCGCCAACCTGTTTGCCCCCTTGTTTGACCATTTCGTGGCACAGGCGAACATCAAGCGGAGGATCGCACGTGGCGTTTAATAAAGACTCTACTACCGGCACTCTCGCCGTAGTGACCGGTCTGTGTCTGGTCTGCTCCATCGTGGTCTCCGTGGCTGCCGTGGGTCTGCGTCCGGCCCAGCTGGAAAACAAGGCACTGGACAAGCAAAGCAACATCCTGTCCGTCGCCGGCGTCGACATCAGCGCCGTGGCCAAGCGTGATCTGGCCCAGCTCTATGGCGACAAGATTGAAGCGCGTCTGGTGGATCTGACCAGCGGTGAGTTCGTTGACGGCGACGCCGACAACTTCGACACCAAGGTTGCCGCCAAGGATCCGGCCAAGAGCATCCGTCTGGCCCCGGCCGACGACAAGGCCGGCCTGCGTCAGATCTCCAAGCTGGTTCCCGTGTTCTTCGCGAAAGATGCCGAAGGCAAGGTCGACAACATCATCCTGCCGATCTACGGCCAGGGTCTGTGGTCCACCATGTATGCCTTCGTAGCGGTCGCGGCCGACGGTCAGACCATCAAGGGCATCACCTACTATGACCACGGTGAAACCCCGGGTCTGGGTGGCGAGATCGAGAACCCGGCCTGGCGCGAGCTGTTCGTCGGCAAGAAGCTGTTCGACCAGAACGGTCAGCCTGCGCTGCGGGTGATCAAGGGCCATGCTCCGGCTGGTTCCGAGCATGAAATCGACGGCCTGTCTGGTGCAACCCTGACCGGTAATGGTGTACAGCACACCTTCGACTTCTGGATGGGCCCCAAGGGCTTCGGTCCCTTCCTGGCCAAGGTACGTGCAGGAGAAATCAACAATGGCTGACAAGAGCGAAATGAAAAAGTTGCTGTTGACGCCTGTGCTCGGCAACAACCCCATCGCACTGCAGGTGCTGGGTGTCTGTTCCGCGCTGGCCGTTACCAGCCAGATGAAGACGGCGTTCGTGATGACGCTGGCCGTTACCGCGGTCACCGCCTTCTCCAACCTGTTCATCTCCCTGATCCGCAACCAGATCCCGAACAGCGTGCGGATCATCGCCCAGATGGCGGTGATTGCCTCGCTGGTTATCGTGGTTGACCAGGTGCTCAAGGCGTATGCCTATGACATCTCCAAGCAACTGTCGGTGTTCGTCGGCCTCATCATCACCAACTGTATCGTGATGGGTCGTGCCGAAGCCTACGCCATGAAGAGTGCCCCGCTGCCCTCCTTCCTGGACGGTATCGGCAACGGTCTGGGTTATGGCGCCGTGCTGCTGACCGTGGCCACCGTGCGCGAGATCCTGGGTTCCGGCACCTGGTTCGGCATCGAGCTGCTGCCGCTGGTGAACAATGGTGGCTGGTATGTGCCCAACGGCCTGCTGCTGCTGCCGCCGAGTGCGTTCTTCATCATTGGTCTGATCATCTGGGGCGTGCGCACCAAGGATCCCAAGCAGGTGGAGGCGAAGGATTAAGGTATGGAACACTATATCAGTCTGTTGATTCGCTCGATCTTCATCGAGAACCTGGCGCTCTCCTTCTTCCTGGGGATGTGTACCTTCCTGGCGGTGTCCAAGAAGGTCAAGACCGCCATGGGCCTGGGGATTGCCGTTATCGTGGTTCAGACCGTTGCCGTCCCGGCCAACAACCTGATCTACAACTACGTGCTCAAAGACGGTGCCTTGGTATCCGGTCTGGATCTGAGTTTCCTGAGCTTCATCACCTTCATCGGGGTGATCGCGGCCCTGGTGCAGATCCTGGAGATGGCCCTGGACAAGTACTTCCCGGCCCTCTACAACGCCCTCGGTATCTTCCTGCCGCTCATCACCGTGAACTGCGCCATCTTCGGCGGCGTCTCCTTCATGGTGCAGCGTGACTACAACTTCGTTGAGTCCGTGGTCTATGGCGTGGGTTCGGGTGCAGGCTGGATGCTGGCTATCGTCGCGATGGCAGGGATCCGCGAGAAGATGAAATATTCCGATGTTCCGGAAGGCCTGCGCGGCCTCGGCATCACCTTCATCACCGCGGGTCTGATGGCGCTGGGCTTCATGTCCTTCTCTGGTATTTCCCTGTAATCGGAAAGGAAATATAGATGGAAATTATTCTGGGTGTGGTCATGTTCACCGTGATCCTGCTGGCCTTGGTGGCAGTCATTCTGTTCGCCAAGTCCAAGCTGGTGACCGCCGGTGACGTGACAATCAGCATCAACGGCGACCCGGCCAAGGCTGTGACCAGCCCGGCGGGTGGCAAGCTGCTTGGCGTGCTCGCCGGCAGTGGTATCTTCGTCTCCTCCGCCTGTGGCGGCGGTGGCTCCTGTGGTCAGTGCAAGGTGCGTGTGAAATCCGGCGGCGGCGACATCCTGCCGACCGAGCTGGATCACATCAGCAAGGGCGAAGCCCGTCATGGCGAGCGTCTGGCCTGTCAGGTCACCGTCCGTTCCGACATGGACATCGAGCTGCCGGAAGAGATCTTCGGCGTGAAGAAGTGGGACTGTACCGTCATCTCCAATGACAACAAGGCCACCTTCATCAAGGAGCTCAAGCTGCAGATCCCCGATGGCGAGAGCGTGCCGTTCCGCGCCGGTGGTTATATCCAGATCGAAGCGCCTGCCCACCACGTGCAGTACAAGAACTTCGATATTCCCGAGGAGTATCGTGGCGACTGGGATCGCTTCAAGATCTTCGAGCTGGAGTCCAAGGTCAACGAGCCGATCATCCGTGCCTACTCCATGGCGAACTATCCGGAAGAGTTCGGCATCATCATGCTGAACGTGCGGATCGCAACCCCGCCGCCCAGCAACTGGACTGCCCCTCCCGGCCAGATGTCTTCCTACATCTTCAGCCTGAAGGCCGGTGACAAGGTGACCATCTCCGGTCCGTTCGGCGAGTTCTTCGCCAAGGACACCGACGCCGAAATGGTGTTCGTCGGTGGTGGTGCGGGTATGGCGCCGATGCGCTCCCACATCTTCGACCAGCTGCGCCGTCTGAAGACCAAGCGCAAGATGAGCTTCTGGTACGGTGCCCGTTCCAAGCGCGAGATGTTCTATGTCGAAGACTTCGACATGCTGCAGGCCGAGAACGACAACTTCCAGTGGCACGTCGCCCTGTCCGATCCGCAACCGGAAGACAACTGGGATGGCTACACCGGCTTCATCCACAACGTGTTGTTCGAGAACTACCTCAAGAACCACGAGGCGCCTGAGGATTGCGAGTTCTACATGTGCGGGCCTCCCGTGATGAACGCCGCCGTCATCAACATGCTGAAAAACCTCGGTGTTGAAGATGAGAACATCCTGCTGGATGACTTCGGTGGTTAATCCATGCACAGCGTTGTAAAGACCTGGCTAGCCTTCGGGCTAGCCTTTTTCTTGACTGGGTGCGGTCAGGAAACGGTCCAATCGAAGCCGGAGATCCACATCACCGGCAGCACCATGGGTACCTACTACTCCATCAAGGTGGCAGATAGTGCTGTTCAGGATGCCGCCAGGCTGCAAGCCGAGGTCGACGTCTTGCTGGAGCGGGTCAACGATCAGATGTCGACCTATCGCCCGGATTCCGAGCTGTCACGCTTCAACCAGCACAAGAGCAATACCCCTGTGGTGGTTTCCCGCGATACCGCACGGGTGGTAACCGAGGCCATTCACATTGGCCGCGAGAGCCGCGGGGCGCTGGACGTCACCGTCGGTCCTCTGGTCAATCTGTGGGGCTTTGGGCCGGATGCCAGACCGACCAAGGTGCCGTCCGACGAGCTGATCGCCCAGACCCGGCAGAAGACGGGCCTTGGCAATCTGCATGTGATAACCTCTGCCGATGCCGATACCCTGCAAAAGGACATCCCGGACCTCTACGTGGATCTCTCCGCCATTGCCAAGGGGTTTGGCGTAGACAAGGTGGCCGAGTACCTGGAGTCCCAGGGGGCGCGCAACTATCTGGTGGAGATAGGCGGCGAGCTGCGCATCAACGGTGTCAACGGCAAGGGGCATCCCTGGCGTGTCGCCATCGAGAAGCCGACCGTCAATGCCGGTTCAGTACAGGAGGTGATCCTGCCCGGTGACAACGGGGTGGCCACCTCGGGCGAGTACCGCAACTATTACGAGCTGGACGGCAAGCGCTTCTCCCACACCATGGATCCGCTGACGGGCAAGCCCATCCAGCACCGCCTGGTGTCGGTGACCGTCATCCACCCCTCCTGCATGACAGCAGACGGGTTGGCGACCGTGTTTATGGTCATGGGGCCGGAGAAGAGCCTGGCCTATGCCAAGGAACGGGGGCTGGCCATCTTCACCATCACCAAGACGGATGACGGGTTCGAAGAGGCTTATTCGGATGCCTTCAAACCATATCTGGTCAAGAAGTAAGGGGTAACTACATGCAGATCTTTCTGATCACCTTCGGGGTGTTTCTGATGGTCGTGGTGGCCATGGCCATCGGCTACATTTTCCAGCGCAAGTCCATCTCCGGCTCCTGTGGCGGCCTGGGTTCCATCGGGATCGAGAAGGAGTGCGACTGCCCCGAGCCTTGCGACAACCGCAAGAAGAAGATGGCCAAGGAAGAGGCCCGTCGCAAGATGCTTGTGGACAACCGCATCATCTAACGGCGGATATCGCTCTGAAGGCAGCCTTGCAACGAAACGAGCCGACCCCTGGGTCGGCTCGTTTTTTATGTGGCATGGGGTCAGTAGTCATATTGGCTGCATGCCTTTGCCTTGAACTCTTTCTTTCGCTTTGCCAGCTCCTCCCTGGTGCCCAGTTCATCCCCTTGCTGTATGGCTTTTTCCAAGGCGGCGATGCGCTGATAGAGCCAGTTGCACTCCGCAGTCGGGTGATCCTTGCTCGTGCCCGTCAGCGGCAGCAGCAGGCCCAGCAGCGGCCAGAATCTTTTCATCCTGCACCTCCCAGCCCCCGCAAATGGGAGCCCTGAGAGTCTATGCCCTAGCCCGCGCTGGCGCGCTGGCAGAAATGACAGGCTTGGGGTAGCATGGAACGTTCAACTGGTTATCCATACAGTATTTTTGTCGTTCGACACGCCTCCTCGCCGGATGCCCAGGGTCTATCCCTATGATCTGTTCGGGAGGCTGTCGACACAGCAACAGACACGGCCATGCGCAAGATCATTCACATCGACATGGACTGCTTCTTCGCCGCGGTGGAGATGCGGGACAACCCGGCCCTCAGGGAGGTGCCGCTCGCCATCGGTGGCGCTGCTGACCGACGCGGAGTCATCTCCACCTGCAACTACGTGGCGCGCCGCTTCGGGGTACGCTCCGCCATGCCGAGCGCCCTGGCCAGAAAGCTCTGTCCGCCATTGGTGCTGATCCCCGGGCGGATGGCCGTCTACAAAGAAACTTCGCGCCAGTTGCGCGCCATCTTCCTGCGCTATACCGAGCAGGTGGAGCCGCTCTCCCTCGATGAAGCCTATCTCGACGTGACCCAGAGTCCCCGCTGCGGTGGCAGCGCCACCCTGATGGCGGCGGAGATCCGCGCCGCCATCAGCGCCGAGCTTGGGCTGACTGCCTCGGCCGGTGTGGCGCCGAACAAGTTTCTGGCCAAGCTCGCCTCCGAGCAGCGCAAGCCTGACGGCCTGTTCGTCATCCGCCCCCAGGAGGTGGACGAGTTCGTGCGCCAGCTCCCCCTTGGCAAGCTGCCCGGCATCGGCCGCAAGACGGCAGAGCGGCTGGAGTCCCTCGGGCTCTACTCCTGCGAAGATGCCCGCCAGCTCGGCAACGAGGAGCTGATCGCCCGTTTCGGCAAGCTCGGGGAGATGCTGGCCGGCCGCATCTGGGGGCATGATGATCAGCCGGTGCAGGCCAGGCGGGTGCGCAAGAGCATCGGTGTGGAGACGACGCTCGCCAGCGACGTGCTGGACGAGGACGCCTGCTGGCAGGTGCTCAGCCGGCTCATTCCTGAGCTGGAGCAGCGTTTTGCCAAGGCCTGCCCTGCGGAGATGCTGATGGGGCAGGGGATCAAGCTGAAGTTTGCCGATTTTCACCAGACCACCGTCTATCGCAAGGGGAGTTATCAGGCGGCCCGCTTCCACGATCTGCTGCACGAGGGACTGCAACGGGCTCAAGGAAAACCCATTCGCCTGCTCGGTCTGGTCGTTGGTTTGCCCGGAGCGGGTGAAATCAATCAATTAAGCCTGGATCTCTGCTGATTTAGTTAAGTTTTTGTATCCAAAACCGATACAGTGTTCACATCTGTAGACGTTAGGAAATAGTGGCATGAGTTCTCTTTCTGTTCAGGGACGGATCACCCTGATCGCCGGTTGCTGTCTGCTGGCCAGTGCCGTCGCGCTGGTGGCTTCTTCTCTTTTCAACGCGGCCCGCATGCAGGAGCAGGTGCTCACCTCCACCACCCTGGAGGGGCAGCACGCGGCAGAAAACTGGATGCAGGCCATGGGGGCGACCCAGGCAGCCCGGGTGACCAGCTACCTCGATGAGGCTTACTTCAGGGCGACCCTGCTTGCCGAGGGCATCTTGTTCCAGCGCAAGAACGCGGCCGACAACTTCGTTCACTCCGAGGCGCTGCGCAATGCCGTCAACCAGCAGTTGCAGGATGCGGCGGAGTCGTCAGCGAACCTGCTCGGTGTCTATGCGGTATTCGAACCCAACCAGCTCGACGGGGAGGATGACAACTATCAGGGGTCGACGGCGCTTGGCGCCAACGACAAGGGGCGTTTTTCCAGCTATTGGGCCAGGGTCGACGGCAAGGTCAACCTGGAGGTGATGGACGAGGCGATGCTGGCCAACGACAAGCCCTCCGGACACGGCGGTCTTGAGAACGACTGGTACAGTTGCAGCATCCGCAGCAAGGCGCTCTGTCTGCTCGAACCCTATGTGGACGAGGTGGGGACCCAGCAGGTGTTGATGACCTCGGTAACCGTGCCGCTGCTGGACCAGGGCTCCCTGCTTGGCATGGTGGGGGTCGACATCTCCCTGGGGACCCTGCAGAGCCTGGTGGAAGAGATGGGCCGGACCCTCTACAAGGGGCAGGGCAAGGTGCTTCTGCTCAGCAGTGAAGGGCGGGTGGCCGGCGTGGAAGGGTTCCCGGTCGCCCTTGGCAATCTGCTGGAGCAGCAAGGGCTGGCGCAGGATCTCAAGGGGTGGCTGACCAAGGGAGATGTGGTGACGCGCTGGAGCCCGGATGGCGCACTGTTGCAGACCTTCGTGCCGGTCAGCATGCGCGGTACGGATCGCAAGTGGGGCATCTATATCGAGCTGCCCCGCGCCGTGGTGCTCGCCTCGGCCCTGCAACTGCAAGGGGAGCTTGAGGATCAGGCCCAGCGCAGCGTGGCAACCCAGCTCACCATAGGTGGCGGGATTTCGGCGCTCGCCCTGCTCTGCATCTGGCTGATGGCCCAGCGCATCGTGGCGCCCATCCGCGCCGTGGTGGCACGCCTCAAGGACATCGCCAGCGGGGAGGGGGATCTCACCCAGCGCATCGATCTGCGCAGGGATGACGAGATAGGCGAGCTGGCCAAGTGGTTCAACAAGTTCCTAGACAAGCTGCAATCCACCATCAGCCAGGTGATCGACACCGTTGC
Organism: Aeromonas sp. R5-1; assembly: GCF_040908265.1. Taxonomy (NCBI): domain Bacteria; kingdom Pseudomonadati; phylum Pseudomonadota; class Gammaproteobacteria; order Aeromonadales; family Aeromonadaceae; genus Aeromonas; species Aeromonas sp. R5-1. The sequence goes on along the minus strand of NZ_JBFODJ010000125.1, from coordinate 67,366 downwards.
GGGCACTCGGGCCAGTGCGGCCCTGGCGGCGCAAGGAGCAGCCCGTACCAGCGCCGGCATGCAGTCCCAGTATCAGGAGGTGGATCTGGTGGCGACCGCGTTTGAAGAGTTGAGCGCTACCGCCCTGCAGGTCGCCGGCAATGCCAATGCGGCGGTGGCGGCGGCCGATGAGGCCGACACGGCGGCCCAGGAGGGCAAGTCCGTGGTGGCGCAGACCCAGGAGGCCATGTCCAGACTGATGACGGTGATAAGCGATGCCAAACCAGTGGTGGAGCACCTCTCCGCCAACAGCGACAACATCAACGACATCCTGGTGGTGATCCAGGGGATTGCCGAGCAGACCAACCTGTTGGCCTTGAACGCGGCCATCGAGGCGGCCCGAGCCGGTGAGCAGGGGCGCGGTTTTGCGGTGGTCGCCGACGAGGTGCGCAACCTGGCGGGCCGAACCCAGAACGCCATCGTCGAGATCCAGAACCTCATCGGCCAGTTGCAGTCGGGGACGGAGGCGGTGGTGAAGGCGATCCTGACCGGCCATCACCAGGCGGATCTGACCCTCACCAAGGTGGAGCTGTCGGTCAGCGTGCTGGAGCAGATCATCCAGGCTGTCGGCACCATCCACCAGATGAACGAGCAGATCGCGAGGGCTGCGCAGGAGCAGAGCGGAGTGGCGGACGAGATCAATCGCAACGTCAGCAACATTCGCGACGTGAGCCATACCATTCGGGCGGAAGCGGCGACCTCCGCCGACAACGGGCGCGAGCTGTCGCAACTGGCGGACAAGCAGCAGCAACTGGTGGGCCAGTTCCGGGTGTAGGGGAGGATAAGAAAAAAGGCGCCATCCAACCGGAGGCGCCAAACACATTCAGATGACAGACTGGGTTAAATCGACCTGATTTAGCCCTTCTTCCCGCAGAGGAAGAAACACAACACCACAATCACTGTCGACTCACTCACAAAAACCACATGTAAACCAACATGGAAGAGAAGGTGTGAGCCATATGACAACGAATTGCGTGGCGAATTATGTTTATTCACTGGTCGACCCGCAACCGACAATTTATAATGCGCCCCATTAGAAAAATTCATCGTCGGCCGATTCCATGTCTCGTCGTTTACCTCCGCTCAATGCACTGAAAGCGTTTGAAGCCGCGGCTCGTCACTTGAGCTTTACCCGCGCAGCAGAAGAGCTGTTCGTGACCCAGGCAGCCATCAGCCACCAGATCAAGGCGCTGGAGGAGTATCTCGGCATCAAGCTGTTTCGCCGCAAGAATCGCTCCCTGCTACTGACCGAGGAGGGGCAAAGCTACTTCCTCGATATCAAGGACATCTTTGCCTCCATCTCCGAGGCGACCGACAAGCTGCTGGCCCGCAGCGCCAAGGGGGCGCTCACCGTCTCCCTGCAGCCGAGCTTCGCCATCCAGTGGCTGGTGCCCCGCCTGGTCAAGTTCAGCGAACGCCACCCGGACATCGATGTGCGGATCAAGGCGGTGGACATGGACGAGGGCTCCCTCACCGACGACGTGGACGTGGCCATCTACTACGGCCGCGGCAACTGGCCGGGTCTTCGTTCGGACAAGCTGCACACCGAGTACCTGATCCCGGTCTGCTCGCCCCTGTTGCTGACCGGCCCCAAGCCCCTGCGCACCCCGGACGATCTGACCCGTCACACCCTGCTGCACGACACCTCCCGGCGCGACTGGAAGGCCTGGTTCCGCCAGCTCGACATCGACGCGCCCAATGTGAATCAGGGGCCCATCTTCAGCCACTCCACCATGGTGATCCAGGCGGCGATCCACGGTCAGGGGGTGGCGCTCGGCCACAGCGTGCTGGCCCAGCCGGAGATAGAGGCGGGTCGTCTCATCTGCCCGTTCGAACAGGTGCTGGTGAGCAAGAACGCTTTCTATCTGGTGTGTCAGGAGCAGCAGTCCGATCAGGGCAAGATAGTGGCTTTTCGCGACTGGATGCTGGAACTGGTGGAGCAGGAAGAGGCCCGCAGGCGTGCCCGCCTTGCCGATGCCTGAGGAGTTGACCTGGTGACTGACCTGACAAGAGAGGGGGCGAGTGACGCCCCCGTTCGCATTCTGCTGGCCCACGGCGCGGGGGCGGGCATGGAGCACAGCTTCCTGGCCGAGTTGTCACGACTGCTTGCGGGGCCGGATATCGAGGTAGTGCGCTTCAACTTCCCCTACATGACCAAACGGGCTCAGGACGGCAAACGCAGGCCGCCGGACAGACAACCCGTGCTGCTGGCTCACTGGCGCGAGATGGTGCGTCAGTTTGCCCATCCCCGGCTGTTTCTGGCGGGCAAGTCCATGGGGGGGAGGATGGCGGCCGAGCTGTTTTGCGAGGGGGACGACGAGATGGATGCTGCAGGATTGATCGTTCTCGGGTATCCTTTCCACCCCCCGGCCAAGCCCGACGCATGGCGGGGCGAGGTGCTCAAGCTGATCACGACGCCCACGCTGCTGCTGCAGGGGGAGCGCGATACCTTCGGTTCTCGCGCCGAGCTGGCCGATTTCCCCTTCTCACCCGCCGTATCGGTCCACTGGCTGACCGACGGGGATCATGGTTTCAAACCGAGAAAGGCGAGCGGCATGAGCGAGCAGGAGAACCTGCGCCTGGCTGCGGAGCGGATCAAGGATTTTATCGCGGCGGTGGGCCGCTCCTGACCATCTCGAGCGGGTCGAGAGAAGAAGCGTGCAAGGAGAGAAGATGCAGATCCAACGACATTGGCTGGTGCTGGCGGGCTTCTTCGGCCTGACGGCCACCATGCTCGGGGCCTACGGCGCTCACGGGCTGGCGGCGACCGGCATTGCTCCTTCGTTGCTGGCGGCGTTCAACACCGCCGTGCAATACCAGTTTTTCCACGCCCTGGCCCTGCTGGTGCTGGGGCTGTGCGGCGTGCGCGGCAAGGTGATCACCTTCGCGGGCGCCGTCTTTGTGCTGGGGATCCTGGGATTCTCCGGCAGTATTTACGCCATGGTGCTGCTTGGCAGCAAGGGGCTGGGGCTCATCACCCCGGCCGGTGGCCTCTGTTTTATGTTGGGATGGGCGGCTCTGATGTGGGCCGGCTGTCGTCTTGGAGGAAAGAATGAATAATCTGCTGCTTTATTGCCGCCCGGGTTTTGAGAAAGAGGCGGCGGCAGAGATCACCGAGCGTGCCGGCAACATGCAGTGCTACGGCTTTGCCCGGGTCAAGGACGACAGCGGCTATGTGATCTTCGAGTTGTATGACGAGGAGCAGGCCGATCTGCTGGCGCGCAAGCTGCCGTTCCGCGAGCTCATCTTCATTCGCCAGATGCTGGTGGTGACCCACGAGCTGAAAGATCTGGAAATAAGCGATCGGGTCTCTCCCATCCTGGAGGCGGCGAGCGGTTACGCCATTTGCGGTGATCTGCGGGTGGAGACGGCCGATACCAACGAGGCGAAGGAGCTCTCCGCCTTCTGCCGCAAGTTCACCGTGCCGCTTCGCCAGGCGCTGCGCAGCAACGAGATCCTGACCAAGAAGGAGACCCCGAACCGTCCCGTGTTCCACGCCTTCTTCCTGGCCAATGACCACCTGATGCTGGGGTACTCCTACTCCTTCAACAACTCTGCCTTCCACATGGGGATCCCGCGCCTGCGATTCCCGGCCGATGCCCCGAGCCGCTCCAGCCTCAAGCTGGAAGAGGCGTTCTACGTCTTCGTGCCGAAGGAAGAGTGGGACTTGCGCCTGTGCTCCGGCCTGAAGGCCGTGGATCTTGGCGCCTGCCCGGGTGGCTGGACCTATCAGCTGGTGCGTCGCGGCATGATGGTGACGGCGGTGGACAACGGCATGATGGCCCAATCCCTGATGGACACAGGTCAGGTGAAGCATATCCGTGACGATGGTTTCGTGTGGCGGCCGAGCAAGAAGAATACCTACTGGCTGGTGTGCGACATGGTGGACAAGCCGGCGCGAGTGACCCACATGGTGGCCGACTGGTTCAGGGAGAACGACTGTCAGGAAGCCATGTTCAACCTCAAGCTGCCGATGAAGAAGCGCTACGCCGAAGCGGTGCACAACATCGAGGTGCTGCGCGGACTGCTGGCCGACATCGACGGCGGTTTCATCATTCAGGCCAAACAGCTCTATCACGATCGCGAAGAGATCACGGTGCACGTCTACAACAAGTTCTGGGTCTCCAAGCTGTCCCCCAAGTCCTGAAGCAGCATCGGGAACAGGGCATGAAAAAACCGGACGGCGACGTCCGGTTTTTTTGTGTCTGGGTCATCAGAAGCGGTAGTCCAGACGCATCATGGACTCGTCGTCGGTGATCTTCAGCTCAATTTGCAGGGGAATGGTCTTGTCACTGGGGTTGAACTGCATCTTGACGCCATCCCCGCGAAGCTTGACCGAGGTGTTGATGCCGCCAGCGTTGAACTTGATCCTGGGCTTTTGCTTTTCGAAGGAGAGGCTGACGCTCTTCTCTGCCGTGAGGTTCAGTTTCTGATAGGGGGTGATCTGCCGATTACCGTTGCTGTCGGTGGTGATATCCACCCCCAGGGAGAGCGGCTTGGGCTGTTTGAGCAGATCGTTGGTATCCAGGGTGGATTGCCAGGTCTGCTTGGCTGGCGCCTCGTGCTGGGGAGGCGGCGTCAACCAGGCATTGTCGACTGGCCTGTCTAATGCCGTGGCACTGCTGCTGACAATCAGCAAGATGAAAGTAGCACGCATGGTGGATCTCCTTATCCCTCATATCAACATAGTATTCATCTGGCGAGGGAGGTAGGGAGGCGTTGGCATAAAACAAAGGGAGCCGAAGCTCCCTTTTAAAATCATATGGTTGGATTCTATTTATAGACGGTCGATGATGGCCTGGGTGAATTCGCTGGTGGACGCTGTGCCCCCCAGGTCACGGGTCACCCGATCGCCGGACTCGATGGTCGTCCGCACGGCCTCGCGAATGCGCTCCGCCTTGTCCTGCATGCCGAGATACTCCAGCATCTGGATGGAGGCGAGGATCACCGAGGTGGGGTTGGCGATGTTCTTGCCGGCGATGTCCGGCGCAGAGCCGTGTACCGCTTCGAAGATGGCGGCCCCTTCACCGATGTTGGCGCCTGGCGCCATGCCCAGCCCCCCCACCAGACCGGCACAGAGATCCGAGAGAATGTCGCCGAACAGGTTGGTGGTGACCATCACATCGAAGCGCTCCGGGTACATCACCAGGTTCATGCAGGCGGCGTCGACGATCATCTCCTCGTTCTGGATGTCCGGGTAGCGGGCCGCGACCTGACGGGCCACTTCCAGGAACAGGCCGGAGGTGGACTTGAGGATGTTGGCCTTGTGGATGATGGTGACCTTCTTGCGTCCTTCCTGGCGCGCCAGCTCGAAGGCGAAGGTGACGATGCGCTCGGCCCCTTCCCGGGTGATGATGCTCATCGCCTCGGCGCTCTGGTTGTCATCGCTGCGCTTCTGGCCGGCACCGGAGTACATGCCTTCGGTGTTCTCGCGCACCGTGATGATGTCGATGTTGTCGTAACGGCTCTTGGTGCCCTTGAAGGAGAGGACGGGGCGCACGTTGGCGTAGAGATTGAACTTCTTGCGCAGGGAGACGTTGATGGAGGTGAAGCCGCCGCCGACCGGAGTGGTGAGCGGGCCTTTCAGGCTGACCTTGTTCTTCTCGATCAGGTCGAGGGTGGCCTGGGGCAGCAGCTCGCCATGTTTTTCCAGGGCAACCAGACCGGCGTCTGCGTATTCGTAGTCGAAGTCACAACCCGCGTGGGTCAGGATCTGGATGGCGGATTCGATGATGCTGGGGCCGATGCCGTCGCCCGGGATGACGGTAATCTTTCTTTTTGACATGAGGCGTATCCACTTCTAGGGAACAGAGGGGGAGGATTCGTCGGCTTTATACCATTTTTGCACCACATTCTCCATGTTTCTTTACATTTTACCCATTTATGTCAACAGGTACGGCCTGTCTTGGGAAATGGTGTGCTGGGGATCACGCCCCGGCATCAGGGACGGGAGGGTAGCGGATCTCCCGCAGGTTGAACCCGAGCGGGATATCGTGCTGCAGCCGGACCAGGCGTTGGGCCAGCAGGGCCTCTTCCCGGTGCTGGCGCAGCTTGAGCAGGGGTCTGGTGGCCTCCTCCCGCTCACAGGCCTCCAGCATGGCAGCCAGGTCCCCGTATTGCTGCAGCAACTGGGTGGCGGTCTTGGGGCCAATGCCGGGCACCCCCTTGATGTTGGAGCCGCTGATACCGGTCAGGGCCCAGAAGTCCACAAGCTGGGTCGGTGTAACGCCGTACTGCTGCTGGACGAAGGCGGCATCCAGCCAGCGTTTGTTGAAGTAATCCCGCACCCGGATCTGCGGGCAGATGAGCTGGCAGAACCCCTTGTCGGTGGAGATGATGGTGGCGCTGGCGCCGTGCTGGGCAATGCCGCTTGCCAGGGTGGCGATGAGATCGTCCGCCTCGTCGGTCTGGGAGAGCAGGGCATCCACACCGCACTCCCAGAAGGCGTCCTGCAGGTCGGCAAGCCCTTCCCTCAGCTCATCCGGCATGGGGGTGCGGCCCTCCTTGTAGGGGGGATAGAGCGTCTTGCGCCAACTGTGGACCTCACCGTCAAAGACCGCGATGGCGTGGGTCGGCTCGCTGGCCGCCAGGAGCTTCTTGCAGGTGTTGATGAGGTTGGCACGGGTGGCGAGCAGGGCCTGAGCCGGGGTCAGTCCCTGCTGGCTCTGCACCGCGTGCAGTCGGCGGATGAGGTTGAGGGCATCGATGATGAGCAGGTGTGGCATGGGGCACTCCGGGCGTCGGGGAGTGCCATTGTAACAATGGTGGCGTCTCCTGCTAACCCCGTAGAAGACCAGTCAATGAAAGAGGGGCCCATGGGCCCCTCCGGTGCATTGTGGTGTCCCGACTATTTGACTATCTCGTAGCAGGGAACGTACTGGCTGCCCGGCAGCTTCATCCGCTGCTGCTTGACGAAGCTTTCCAGCAATCTGTCCATCAGGTGCATCAGCTCCTTGTCGCCGTGCAGCTTGAAGGGACCCTTCTTCTCGATGGCCCTGATGCCCCCTTCCTTGACGTTGCCTGCGACGATGCCTGAGAAGGCGCGGCGCAGGTTGGCTGCCAGCAGCTGGGGTGGCTGGTTGCGATGCAGATCCAGGCTGGCCATGCTGGCGTGATCCGGCTCGAACGGCAGCTGGAACTCGGGCTCGATCCGCAGGGACCAGTTGAAGGAGTAGGCATCTCCCACCGACTTGCGGTATTCGCGGATCTTCGGCATCGCCTCCTTCATCACGCGGGCCACCTCGGGCGCATCGCCGATGATGATCCGGTAGAGACTGGTGGCGGCTTCCCCCAGGGTCGCCTTGACGAAGTCGTCGATGGCGCGGAAGTAGTCGGCGCTCTCTTTCGGGCCGGTCAGCACGATGGGGATGGGTTGGCGATCGTTGGCCGGGTGCATCATGATACCGAGCAGGTAGAGCAGCTCCTCGGCGGTGCCGACCCCGCCCGGGAAGATGATGATGCCGTGACCGAGGCGCACGAAGGCTTCCAGCCGCTTCTCGATATCCGGCAGGATCACCAGCTCGTTGACGATGGGGTTGGGCGGTTCGGCGGCGATGATGGAAGGCTCCGTGAGGCCGATGTAGCGCCCGTTGCGCACCCGCTGTTTGGCATGGCCGACGGCGGCCCCCTTCATCGGGCCCTCCATGGCACCCGGGCCACAGCCGGTACAGATGTTCAGCTCACGCAAGCCCAACTCGCTGCCCACGGCGCGGGTGTACTGGTATTCGATCTCGTTGATGGAGTGGCCACCCCAGCAGACGATCAGGTTGGGATCGGCGCCGGGCAGGATCACCTTGGCGTTGCGCAGGATGGCGAACACCACGTTGGAGATATGAGTGGAGTTGGTCAGATTGACCAGGCGGTTGGACTCGAGCTGATTTGAGACATAGAGAATGTCGCGCAGCACCGAGAAGAGGTGCTCCTGAATGCCGCGAATGATCTCGCCATCGACAAAGGCGTGCTCGGGGGCATTGAACAGTTCCAGCTTGACCCCGCGCTCGCGCCGGATCACATGAATATCGAACGATTTGAAGCGCTCCAGGATCTCCTTGGAGCTGTCGGTATGGCTACCGGAATTGAGCACTGCCAGCGAGCAGTTGCGAAACAGTTGATAGATATCGCTGGAGGCAGTCTGCTTGAGGCGATCCACCTCAAGCTGTGACAGCAAATCCATGCTGCCGACGGGATTGATGTGCGTAATCATAGGTTCCCCTTTACTCACTTGTTATCGTTGTGTTTTTCCCTGGGGAGAAAAGGGGACGCTATGTTGCATCCCCTGAGATCGATAGTAGTGGTAACAGAGGGTGGAGGGAAATAGGGCGACGACTGTTCGCTGTTTTTTTAGCCGCTTGTCAGGCCAGTGTCACTTGATCCCGACCGGTGTGCTTGGAGTGGTAGAGTGCCTTGTCCGCCCGTTCAAACACATCTGACGGGTTGTCCCCATCCTTGAACAGGGTTGCGCCGATGGAGATGGTGATCTCCACCTTGGCATCGCGAAAACGGAACGGGATGCTCTTGATGGTCTGACGCAGGTTCTCCAGCGGCTTCTGGTACTTGTCCGGATTGATGTTCGGCAGCAAGACCACGAACTCCTCACCGCCAAAGCGGGCGATGAAGTCGGTGTCGCGCAAGGCGTTCTGCAGGGCCTTGGCAACCACCTTCAATGCCTTGTCGCCGGCCATGTGACCGTAGTTGTCATTGATGTGCTTGAAGTGGTCGATGTCGATGATGGCCAGGCACAGGGGGGTGCCATAGCGTAACCAGCGTTTGTATTCGAGCTCGAGCCGCTCGTCCAGGGCCGCCCGGTTGTGTACCTGGGTCAGGCTGTCGAGGAAGAGCTTGTGTTTCTGGATGGTCAGCCGCTTCTTGTACTCGGCGGTCTCCTCCTTCATCAAGCGCAGCTTGGACTCCATGGTGGAGAGGCGGGTGAGCAGGTGGCGCTCGCGGTTGGCCATCTCCTCCCGCTCCTGCTGCAGCCGGCGGATGGTGTCCAGATGCCCAGAAATGGCGCCCCTGAGTATCTGTGGCGAGTCATGGGCTGCCATGGCGCGATCGATGGCGGCGAGTTCCCGCTCCAGCGCCTGTCCGCTGAGATGGGCGGCATTTTGCAGCGCCCGCCCTTCATCCAGGGATTCGGTAAAGCTGTAATGGACCGAGGAGAGACTCTCGTTCAGGGTGCTGAGAAACGCCTGGGAGGCTTTGCGCTCTTCCCGGGTACCCTCGATGATGAGCTCGATGATCTGCAGGCAGACTTCGGCCAGCAGGGCAGGGGTGATGCCCCCGAGCAACTGGCGGCGGATGTCTGCGAGGCTCTCGCCCACGGCGCCGGCAAAGTCGAGCTCGGTGATGAGACGCTGCAACTCGTCTGAAATCTGGGCATGTGCCTTGATGTCAAAGGAGTCGGTAGGGGCCGGGCTGGAGAGCTCGGTGGGGATCTCCGCCGAAGGGGGGATCAGCGGCTTGCGCGGCAGCAGCTGGATCTTGATCGCCTGCTGGTAGAACTCCAGCAGCCGGATCACCTTCTTCTGGTGATCGCCGATGCCGTAACTCTCCGGGCTGGCGAGAAACTCCTTGAGGGCGCGGCGGGTATCTTCCGGAAACCCCTTGATGGTTTTGAGCTGTTTGCTGCCGAGATCGATGGCTGCCCGGGTCAGGCTGATGGACTCTTCCATGGTGTGGCTGTGCTGCTGCAACAGCTTCTCGATGGCGATCAGATCCGCATCGATGGAGGTGAGCGGAGGGTTGCCTTCAAGTTTCTGCTTGAGCTTGGCGAGCCGGTTGTCGAGCTCGCGATCGTGGCCACGACAGGCTTGCATCAACTTGCCGATGAACTGGATACTGCGGGTGCGTTCGGCATCGGAGAAGCTCGCCATGCCGTCAAGCTCCTGCTGTTTCTGCTGGAGGGATTCCCTGAGTCTTGCCAGTTGTCCTGTTACGGCAGCCATATCATTCATTCTTCAGGTCGCCCTGTTGTCATTATCGTTTTTGTTTCGTCCAGCAACAGAAAGCCAATCTAGGACCCCGTTGAGTACCTTTTTGTCACGGATTGTCCGCAACCTTCGTCCGTGAAAGCGCAAGCCAGTTAACCCATTGCTTTTCATGAGAAGAATTTACTTTTACCAGTCCCTTGTCAATTGCCATCAAGCAGCATTGCCACACATCTCCGTTAAAAAATGCGGCCTGCTGGCAATCGATGGCGGCCAGCTCAAGCCAGACGCTCTGCTGGCATTTTTCGCTGAGCTGAATGGCACCCGAGAGGGCCAGGTAGCAGAGATCGAACAGGCCGTGGTGATCGAGGGCCATGGCCGCCTTGGGCAGGAAGGGATGACTGACGATGCCGAGGCTGATGCGCCTGTCCAGCGGGTGCTCGCAGGGGAAGGCTGCCAGGGTGTCGAGCAGGGTCTGGGCCAGCTGATGCAACTGGGCCACGTGGCGCTGGGGCACCACATAGAGCAGGTGGCCTTCGCGCAGGTCGTAGATGCGGCCATCCTGCGGGGTCAGTTCGTTGACGTAGCGGCCGAAGGCCTGCTCTATCTCGCGGCTGACCTGATAGCCGTGCTGTTCCAGACTGTTGATCAGGAAGGGAACCCGGAACAGCAGGTAGTGCAGCTTGTCGTCAAATTCGCTGGTGGGGCGTTCGCTCAGGTACCAGCGCTCGGATTTTTGCTGGCGCTTGGCCATCTCCCGCGGCCAGCGACTCATCAGTCGCTGCCAGTTGGCCAGGCCGCTGCGCGGCTCTACCAGCAGGGCTTCTCCCAGCTGTTTGGCATGAAGGCGTGCGACCCGCAGTTTCAGCCAGAGGGTGAAGAACAGATAGATGAAGAGTGCCAGCAGCAGCCCGGTGCTGACGCTGGTCCAGAGGTATCGCTCCTGCTGGTGCTGGCTGGCGTCGAGTTGCTGTTCCAGCTCCTTGACCTGTTGCACCCGCTCCACCTGGGCGTAGTTGTCGCGCACCGCCTCCTGCTCCAGCGCCAGCTGTTGCTGGCGAACCAGTTCGCTGCGCTGGTGGTAATTCTTGTAGCTCTCCAGGGCCTGCTGGAGGTAACCCTTCTGCTCATAGGCGACGGAGAGCAGGCGGAAGATCTCGAATTGGCGCCGGATGTCCCCAATCCGGTTGGCCAGGGTGAGAGCGTTCTCCAACTGCAGGATGGCGATGCCCGCCTCCTGCTGCTTGAGGTGCAGCTCTCCCAGCAACAGCAGGGTGTCGATGAGCGACTCCTTGTCATCCCCCAGCTCATGGGACTGGCGTGCGGCGTTCAGGTAGTTTCGCGCCAGGTTGAGATTGCCGGTCTGCAGGTAGGTTTTGCCTATCTCGAACTTGAGGTGGGCGATGCGGGTACGGTTGCTGCTCTCGTCCAGCAGGTCGAGGGCATTGAAGAAATAGACCAGCGCCATGTTCATCTCGCCCTGATCCCGGTTGAGGCGGGCGAGCACGATCAGGGCGTCGCTCAGCATGGAGGAATTGCCGAGGGCATGAAAATAGTTGGCCGCCTCGCTGGCGTATTGCAGCGCTTTTTGTGGCTCCTGCTCTTCCTGATAGAGGCTGACCATCTGGTTCGAGAGCAGGCCGAGGAAGAGGGGATCCTGCAGGGGCTTGGCTTGCTGTTGTGCTTCGATGTACTCCCCCAGTGCAAGCTGGGGCTGACCCAGAGCCTGATAGAGATCCCCGCCCACGGCGCTGGTCCAGGCCCTGGCCAGAGGCTGTTTGGCGTGATCCGCCCATTTGCGGGTCTCGGCCAGCTGCTGTTTGGCGAGATCGAATTGCCGCTCCTCTATGCTGGCGTTGACGCGCAGCAGGCGGCTGTAGACCTGCAACTGGCTCTCCTTGAGGTCGGGATTGGCCAGCAGTTTGTCGAGTTTGTCGAGCAGGGGGGCCGCGGCGCCATGGGTATGCTGTTGCAGGTTGCGGCTTCTAACCAGCAGATAGAGCCCATGGGCCTGCAGCTCGAACTGCTGCTCTTTCTCGGCCATGGCGATGCCCTGCTCAAAGGACTCCTGTGCCTGGGCGAACTGCCCTAGCTGCTGCAGACACTCCCCCTTGAGCAGATAGGCGCCCGTGGTCTGGGTGGCGGTACCGTAGTTCAGCATCGGCTCGCGATAGCCGTATTCCTGACGGTTGCTGATGATCTGCTTGGGATTGTTAGCCGTGCGTTCGAGGAAGGAGGTGGCAATCTGGGCACATCTGGCGGGATCGGTCAGCACCAGGGTCTGGGCCTGCTGCAGGTCGATGGACAACTGCTCCTTGGCCAGATCCAGATCAGGAGCCGACAGGGAGGACATCATCATTGCCAGAAAAAACAGTTGATTCATTGGATTAAGAACGGCACGGAGGTGCAGGCATGTTATCCAAGCCCACCCCCGCCCGTCCAGAGTTTACTGAGGTGATGCGCAGCCGGCCGCAGCCCGCAGGATGGCGGCGCCGGTGATTACTGGCGAATGAGGCGCAGGTTCGCCGGAACCGGCTCCCAGTCGCTGCGGAAGGGGTTGATGTCCAGGCCGCCGCGGCGGGTGTAACGGGCATGGACGGTCAGTTTTTCCGGGGCGCAGAAGTGCTTGAGATCGGTAAAGATGCGCTCGATGCACTGCTCGTGGAACTCGTTGTGCTGGCGGAACGAGATGAGGTAGCGCAACAGCTTCTCCCGGTCGAGACGCGGGCCGCGATAGTGGATCACCACGGATCCCCAGTCCGGCTGGCTGGTCACCAGGCAGTTGGACTTGAGCAGGTGGCTGTGCAGGGTCTCCTCCACGATCTCGCGACCGGCGGCCCCTTGCAGCAGGGTTTCGTCAAACTCGTAGCCGTCCACCTCGATATCCAGGTTGTCGATGCACTCACCGGGCAGCTGGGCTATCTGGTGGGGGGCCTGGTCGAGGGTGAAGAGGGTGACGCTCACCGGGGCACCAGCGCAGCCACTCAGATCCTGAACCAGCAGCGCTTGCACTGCCTCCAGGGAGTCGCAGCGGGTCTGGTTGAAGGAGTTCAGGTAAAGCTTGAACGACTTGGACTCGATGAGATTCGGGCTGGTAGCAGGCACAAAGACCTCCCCGATGGCAACCACGGGCTTGCCTTTGGCATTGAGCCAGGAGAGTTCATACAGGGTCCAGACGTCGCACCCCTGGAACGGCAGTTCACCTCTCAGGCCAAGATCGTCGCGGTTCAGACTGCGTGGCACGGGCTGCAGCAGACTCGGGGTGTACTGGCTGATGTAGGCGGACTGCTGCCCCAGGCTCAGGCCTTGCAGCGCACTGGCGCCGGCGTATCTCTCTTGTTTGCTCATGCTGGTTTGCTCACGCTTGTCTGATAAGGGGTTTGATGGTGCAATGGCCCGATTTTTCGATCAGGTACTTGCGGCCATCAGAGGCCGCTATTGTGGGGAATATCGATGTCGGATCAAGTCCTGTCTGCCCTGGAGCAGTTCTTTTTACGCTGGCAGCGCGATGGTGAAGGAAGGCGGGGGCTGCCCCTGTGTGACTGGGAGGCCGACTGGCGCTCTCCTTGCGAGCTGGATGAACCCAGGGAGGGGCGGGTAGCCTGGCGTCCGTTCCAGCGGGAGCAGGCAGCCGACTTCACGGCCATGGCGAACGCCCTGGAGCTGACCCTGCATCCCAGCGCCATCGCCCTGTTTGGCCACTGGTTCAGCCGCCCTCTGCCCTGCTCTTTCAAGGGGCTGCGCATCGAACTCATCCTGCCGTGGAACGACGCCGATCTGGATCTGCTCAAGGAGAACCTCATCGGCCACCTGCTGATGCTGCGCAAGTTGAAGCGATCCCCTTCACTCTTCATTGCCACGACCCGCAACGAGATGACGCTGGTGTCCCTCGATAACGAGAGCGGCCAGGTGTGGCTGGAGTGGCTGGACTCCGGACGGCGCCTGACGCTGGCCCCCTCGTTGCCGGCCTTTCTGGCGCGACTGGAAACCTTGCCCCAGTGATGCCCCAAAAGAGAGGGCCTTGCCACCTGGCAAGGCCCTCTCTTTTTATGGCGCCATTTTATTGCGCCATTGTGCGCGGTAGGCTCCTACTCCTTGAAGTCCCAGGAGAGGTTGGACACCAGCCTGCAAGGCTCGCACCTGAAGTCGAAGATCTCATGCAGGGGGGCGGCCAGCGCCCATGGACCACCACAGCCAGGGCAGGGGCGAGCCCGCTCTTCGGCGGCGCTCAGGCCGCCTACCCGGTAGAGATAGTAATAGGTGGGAATGCCGCTCAGGAGCTCCAGCCGTCTGGCGAGATCGCTGCCCCGACGATGAAGGCGGCTGCCCACCTCGCCGATTTCGTGCAGGGCGGAGTGCTCGGCGATGGAGCCGTTCATCTGCAACTGATCGCAGGCTTCCCAATCTTCCTGCCACTTGATGATCTGCTTGTGATCACCGTTGGCGACGGCGGGCAGCCGATAGAGCGGGATGGGGGCGAAGTGATCGCCACAGCGCAGGGGAGAGCAACTGTGCAGGAAGCTGGTGTAGAGCAGCATCCAGCTGGGACGCTCCCCCTGCTCTGCGCACGGGTCCGTACTGTCCGAGAGCAGATCCGCCCCTTGCAGGTGGAGTTTGGGGGCGAGCAGGCCCGCCTGGTGCAGACCTTGCTCGGCAAGGGCGACCAGCTCGCTCTGGTTGTCAGGGTGCAGGCTGTCCTGCTCCGGGCAGACCACCCGGCTGACGAAATAGCCTTCGTGCATGCTGGTGGGAAACTCCCGCCCCAGGATCTGCCCCTGATAGCGCAACATGTCGAGGTAGTGGACGATGGCCCGTTCGGCTTCCCCGAGGGAGGTATCGCGGTAGCACTCAAAGGTGAGTTCGAGGATATACATGGCGATGGGTCAATCCGGCTTCTGGTTGAGCAGCAGATCGGTGAGGCGATCGACCTTCTGCTCCAGCCGGGCGAGCTGCTCGCTCAGCTGCTGAAGAGTGACGCTTTCCGTGGCCAGGGGGGACGCCTCGGGGGCACTGGCGGGGGCGGGCGCTGTCGACGCGGGCTGGGGTTGCTGCTTCCACTGGCTCAACACCTTGAGCAGCTCGGCCATGGGCACGGGATGGCTGAGGCGGGCCTTGACCATGGCGGTAGAGGGGGTGATCCCCCTGGCACTGAGTTCGTTGGCTATCTGGATGATCTCTTGGGCTGACATCTTGGCTCCTGCACGGCCGTCTTGCTGCGGGTGGATAGTGGCACAGAGCTTAATCAAAGCCTGTCCATCAGGAAAGCGGAGCGAAGGGCGTGGGTGGCGAGAGGGAGGGGATTGGCGGCTCCGCGTCTACCCAACGCTGGCCGCCGGGAGTGCGGGGATCAGGTCCCCTGGCGCAGCATCACATCCAGCTGGTCGATGGCTTCCGCCCAGTCGGCGTCGTGGCTGAGGGCATCGCGCAGAAAGCCTGCCTGGGAAGGCGTCCAGAACGGCGCGTCGGGCAACTGGGTATGGCGATCGATGGGATGGTCGCGGATAAAACGCTGCTGGCTGATGTCGTCACTGGCCAGCCCCAGCTGGGCAAACAGGGCGGCCATGTCATGGGTGAGCAATTCCATGTCGGTACTCCTTGGAAGGGGGCTGTGGAAGAGTATAGCCAGCCCCCGTGCTCTCAAATCTAGGAGGGGAGACGATGGGGTGGCAGTTCGACACCGGCGACATGCAGCCCCTGCATGCAGAGCTGCCCCTGATAATGGCTCTCTCCGTCGCTGGAGAACTCGAACTGGTAGTAGGTGAGCAGGCGCAGGGGCTTGTGCCCCAGGGCACGGTGTGTCCGCGCCAGCGACAGCAGTTGCAGGTCGTGGTGCTGGCAGTAGCGGCGCATGTATTGCCAAGCCAACTCCGCCTGGCGGCGCTGTTGCCAGAAGGCCCAGCCAACGAGGCCGAGCAGCAAGATCCCAAGCATTTCTCCCATCAGCGGGTTCCTTCTGTGATGTGTGTGGGGCCCTGTTCATCTCAGGCAACAGGGCCGTTGTGTCGGGCCTAGGTGGCAGCGAACAGGCGACCGATGGCCAGACCCAGGGCCTCGCTGCGTTCGGGGTCACGCAGTTTTGCCAGCATATCATTGCGCAATGCCGGTAGCGTGACGAGCTCGGCAAATACCTGGTTGAAGAACTGGGTGGGTTGCAGGGCGAGCTGCTCCAGAAACAGGCCGAGCAGTTCGGGGTGTTTCAGATCGGGCCAGAGGCGGCCAGCGATGGCGAGGAGCAGGGAGGGGCTTGGCCGGGTTTGCAGCAGGGTCAGCAGCTTGTTGGTGCGCAGTCCGTTGCCCGGGCAGGAGGCCAGTGCCCGGCACAGATAGGCCAGGGTTTCGGGGTCAGGCTCGGCGCACTCCTGCTCCTTGCCGATGCGCTCCAGCAATGCGCCTTGCAGGGCAGGAGGCAGGGGGGCGTTCTCCAGGCTCTGGCACAGGGCGTAGAGGGGGGCCTGCGGCAGTACGGGCAAGGCCTTGCAGACCAGTGCCAGGTTGCGTTCAACCTGCAGCTGCTCCGCGAGATCTGCAAACCCTTGCAGTCCCAGGGCCTGCCACCCCTCTTCCCCCGGCGCCGCCAGATAGTGGCAGAGGGCCTCGTAGTAAGCGGAAGGGGCTTGTTCCAGCTGGCGGGCCAGCTTGGCGTGCACACTGGCCATCTTGGCCTCGGCCGGACGGAAGGTGTAGGGGTTGTCCGCCAGACGCTGGGCCTTCTCTTCGTCCAGTTCACCGGTGAGCTTGTAGCCCAGAGTCTCTACCACCTGATCCATGAAATGCTTGGGGCCGCTGGAGATGAGCAGGCCGCGTTCATCAAGGGCGAACTTGAGGAACCAGAGGTAGTGCCTGGATTCGGTCGGCTGGAAGAAGTGCACGCCGAGCCAGGCGTGCTGCTGCAACGGCCAGGGGTAGGGCTCCTGCTGCTGCTCGATGCGCACGAAGAGGTCGCTGGGGAGCGGGCGCACCTGGCGGCCCAGATCGAACAGCTGGAACTGGGTATCGGCCTGGGTCAGAAACTCGGTCAGGGTGTTGATGGAAGACATGAAGAGATCCCGCTTGAAGATAATGCGGGCGATTATAAGGGGGCTGCACCAGATAGCCAGAGGCGGTGATGCAGGGGATGAAGGTGACGGTAACATGGCAGCCATTGCGGGGTCGGTGTATAGTAGCGCCCCTTTTTGATGGCCGTATTGAGTGGGGCCCCGTCGCAGACCGGGCCCGCGATGAGGAAGTGAGCGAGATGAATCAATATCTGCTGGTTGCCGGTCTGCTGGGAGAGCTGACTGCCGAGTTGCAACGTCTGGAACGCTGGCAAGCCGACCATCCGGGGAGCGAGGCGCTGGCAAGCGAGCTGCCGTTTTGTGTCGATACCCTGAGTTTCGATCAGTGGCTGCAGTTCGTGCTGATCCCGCGCATGGAGCAGCTGGTGCTGCTGCAGGCTCCGCTGCCGACCAGCGTCTCCCTCTATCCCATGGCGAGTGAGGTCTATAAAGAGGAGCTGGCGGAGGTCGAGGCCCTGCTTCGTCTGATCGCCCGTTTCGATCTGCTGCTTTCCGGCAAAGTGGTCGAACAATGATGGACGAGCAGACCCGGACAGCGGATGCCTTGCAGCCGACTCTGCTCTATCAGGATGACTGGCTGGTGGCGGTGAACAAACCGTCCGGTCTCCTGGTGCACCGCAGTTGGCTCGACAAGGCCGAGACCCGTTTCGCCATGCAGATGACCCGGGATCTGATCGGGGGTCGTCATGTCTACCCCGTGCACCGACTGGACAGGCCCACTTCGGGTGTGCTGCTGTTTGCTCTCGATCCTGCCGTGGCCCGTACCCTGACCGAGGCCTTTGCTGCCCGTCAGGTCCACAAGGAGTACCTGGCACTGGTGCGGGGATGGGCCCCCGAAGAGGGGCTCATCGACTATCCGCTCAAGGAGCAGCTGGACAAGATTGCCGATGCCTTCAGCGACCCGGATCGCCCCGCCCAGGAGGCGGTGACCGCGTTTCGTCGTCTGCATCAGGTCGAGCTGCCCTTCGCCGTCTCCAAGAAACATCCCACCAGTCGCTACAGCCTGGTCCGCCTCTTTCCCAAGACGGGGCGCAAGCACCAGCTGCGCCGCCATCTGGATCACCTGTTCCACCCCATCGTCGGTGATACCACCTACGGGGATGGCCGGCACAACCGCTTCTTTCGCGAGCATTACGGGTGCGACCGCCTACTGCTGATCGCGCACCGTCTGAGCTTCGAGCATCCGGTGCTCAAGGTGCCGATGCGGATCCAGGCGCCCCTGGGCCCCGAGGTGCTGGGTCTGTTCGCCCGTCTGGGCTGGCCTGCCAGCGAGCAAGACTACGGCGCCTGAGCCTCTTTCCATCTGTTGCCTCTGACCGGGCTGTGGCATGCTGTAGCCCAGGTACGTCAGAGGAATGACTTATGGCTCAACGAGATATCGCCTGCGCAATCGCGTGCCCCCCGCCTGTTCAGGGGGGCTCTTCCTACCCATCCCGGTCTTGCCGGGTCCAATATCTGTCCCTGAGGAGTCGCTGATGGCCGAGATCGACATCCTGGTCGGCACCGTCTACGGCTCGGCCATGCTGGTGGCCGAGACCCTCTGTGACCACCTGCAAGCCAATGGCCATGTCTGCCAGATCTTCGATGACGCGGCGCTGACCGACATCGATGCCTCCCGCTTTCTGCTCATCGTGACCGCCACCACGGGGCAGGGGGATATACCGCCCAATTTGCAGCCCTTTGCCAGTGCCCTGGCCGATCGTGCTCCTTATATGAAGGGATGGCGCTATGCCCTCATCGCCATGGGAGACAGCAGCTATGAACACTTCTGCGGAGCGGGGCGAACGCTGGATGCTCTGTTGCAGGAGCTGGCTGCCGAGCCACTGGTTGTGCGTCTGGAAATCGATGCGACGGTAGAAGATGAGCCTGAAGTGGCGGCGCTGGCCTGGTTGAAAACCTGGGAAAATAGACTGTAGCCAGACCCTTCTCCCCGAGAATAAATTCACCTCCGTGAGTGTGCTGACGGGGGTGTTTTATTTTTGGGGCGTCACGCCTCAGCCCCCAAATATATCCTCTCTTTCGTCCGGTTATTTTTCTCGCCAATCATGATAACCGGTTGGCCATATTCATCATCACCCACGACAAATTGAAAAATTAAAAGTTCCGCATTGAAAGCGATTTCAGTCATGTTTTTGCTACTGCGACACGGATTTATCACTTAACTCTCGTCGCGAATTAATATTTGAAAGCGCTTTCTTTGGTTGTTGTTTTTATTTTTTGTGCTTATCTAGGGTGGTTGGTGCCAAAAAATGAAAATTTATTGACATTTTGTTGCTGTGGCTGTCTGTGGCGTGCGATTTGTCATCGTTTTGTGAATCAGCTCATGTTTGCAGGGAATTTGGGTACCTATAATCGACCTCGGTTATCACCAAAACGTTTTTCCGGTGATAAGAACTTGAATATCAGGATCACACTCCTCTCAGCGGGAATAAGGAAAATGAAAATGAAAGCAAAGTGGCTCCCGATCGCTGCAGCAGTAACCGCAGCCCTGGCTTCCCAAGCCGCCTTCGCCGTTGATTTCCACGGCTACTTCCGTTCCGGTGTCGGTGTTTCCGGTGACGGGGACATGGTCAAATACAACGTCAACAAGGTTGGTCGTCTGGGTAACGAAAATGATACCTACGGCGAAGTCCAGCTGGGTCAGGAAGTCTTCAACAAAGATGGCAAGACTTTCTACGTAGACTCCATGTTCGCCATGGCGTCCAACGGCTCCAACGATTGGGAAGGTACCGGCACCGTCTGTAACTTCGATGCCAAGCAGTGCAACGGCGACTCCGACTTCGCCCTGCGTCAGTTCAACGTGCAAGCCAAGGGCCTGCTGGGCTTCGCGCCGGAAGCCACCCTGTGGGCCGGTAAGCGTTACTACCAACGTCACGATATCCACATCTCCGACTTCTACTACTGGAACATCTCCGGTGCTGGTGCCGGTATCGAAGGCATCCAGGCCGGTCCTGGCAAGATCTCCTTCGCCTGGGTTCGCAACGACCGCAGCGCGGCCGATGTGTTCGGTCAGTACACTAAGACCGGTGTAAATAAAAAACCTGTTTTGGATGCAAACGGCAACCCGACTGGTAACTATGTAGAAGATCCTACTTACACCAAGAACGAAGATGTTAACGTCAACACACTGGACCTGCGTTATGCCGGTATCCCGCTGTGGAGCGAAGCGTCTCTGGAACTGGGCGTAGACTACGCACTGGTTAACGAGACTGAAGCGCAGAAACCGCTGAAAAACAACAACATGAAAGACGGCGTCATGCTGACTGCCGAACTGACCCAAGGCATCCTGGGTGGCTTCAACAAGACTGTGCTGCAGTACGGTACTGAAGGTTACTCCAAGACCATGGCCTTCTACGGTGACGGCTCCTGGTACGGTGCCGAAGCCAAAGACGGTGCTGATGGTTTCCGCATCATCAACTGGGGTGTTGTTCCCATGGGCAACAACTTCGAGATGGGTCACCAGCTGGTCTACGGTGTAGGCAACGAGATGTGGGATGGCAACGACAAGGTTGAAGCCATGTCCGCCGTTGTTCGCCCCATGTACAAGTGGGATGACTTCAACAAGACCATCTTCGAAGGCGGCTACTTCAAGGACAAGACCAAGTCCACCAACGGTACCTCTGTTGATGACTCCGGTTACAAGCTGACCCTGGCTCAAGCCTGGTCTGCCGGCTCCAGCTTCTGGGCCCGTCCTGAAATCCGTGTGTTCGCCTCCTACCTGGCCAACGACGAAGATCAGAAAGTCTTCGAAAGCGGCACCTCCAAAGACACCTACCAAGTGGGTGTGCAAGCGGAAGCTTGGTGGTAAGCACTTCTTTCAGTTAAGTTAGTCACTGCCCCCGTATGGGGGCAGTTTTGTTTAGCAGGATTTGGCAACCGGGTTATGGAGATAAGAAGAATGAAACTGGTAAAGATGTCTATCGCGGCCGTGGTTACCGCGCTGTTGGCCGGTTGTTCCGGTAGCATGGTGGTGCCCGTACAGGAACACGCCTCCATCCTGAGTAATGCCGACCAGGCCAAGCAGGCGCTCTCCCAGGCCACCAGTTGCTGCGCAGGGTTCAACGAATTCAATTATGTTTCCTTGCCGGAAGGTGAGACGCTGCTGACCATCGATGGCAAGCAGCCCAGTTATCAATTTGACGAGGGGATGAGTTATTTCGCCGCCTATCGCCTGCCGGTCAATACCGGCAACCTGGCCATCACCCTGGCCTCTCAGGTGAGCAAGACGGTGCTCGTGCCCAAGGTAGTCATGCTGGATGCCCAGTTCAAGGTAACCCGTGTGCTGGGTGAATCTGTCTTCACGTATCAACCCGCCCACCTGCTCGACAATGACAGGATTGAAGGCAAGGTGTTCGTGGATCGCAGCATGCCGGGCAACCCGGCGACCGAAACTTACATGGTGGTCTACGCCCCGGCCGACGAGCTGTCTGGCAGCACCACCATACTGCATCCTGCCAAGGCGTTCGCCCGTGCCAATGGCACGGTTGAGCCGGATATCAAGGACCCCGTGATCCCCCATTCTCCTTGGGGTCTGCTACAAATAAAGGTCGTTGACATGGCCAAGGGGCAAGGCCTGGAAGCCGTGTTCAAGCCCGAATATTCGGACAAGGTGGCGATGAGTCAGGCCAAACCGGCTACGACGGCCGTGGCGGCGACGGCAGCGACCACTGCTGCGGTGGCAGCAACCCCCAGTACACCTGCCCCCGCGATGTTGAGCGAAACAGAGACCTTCTACAGCAGCCAGATCGAGAAGGCGGTCAAGGCCGGGGATATCGACAAGGCGATGCAGTTGGTGAATGAAGCCGAACGTGCAGGTTCAACCAAGGCGAAATCCGTCTTTATTGATGCGATTAAACGTTCACAAAAGAACTGAATAAGCGGATTTATTCAACGTAATATTTATTGCAGGCCTCCCTTGTTGGAGGCCTTTTTAATCGGTAGACTGGATAATATAAAGCTGCAATGAGTTACATATCGTTACAATTGGTTTCCTTGGGTATTTATTGGTTTCCTTTTGAATTATCATGAAGTGTTTTTTTTCTTTTTGCGGCAAAGCTATAACAATACGAAATAATATTCAAGATAGCCCCCTTCCTGCTTATTTATTATCTTGTGATCTCTCCTCCAAATTTATTATTCCCTTGGCCTCGATGGAGGTATTTCCGACCCTGCTGGGTTATATTCTGTAGGTCAAAATAAACACCCCGGAAAACGCATTCGATGCAGCCATGGATGAAGTACACCGTCATCAATAAACTGCACTGAGTCGTTGTCGGAAAAAAATCCATTCAGGAGCGCACACATGTTAAAAAATGCTTTCTCTAATCTGCAAAAGGTCGGTAAGGCGCTGATGCTGCCCGTATCGGTCTTGCCCGTTGCAGGTATTCTGCTGGGGGTGGGTGCTGCCCACTTCAGCTGGTTGCCGGAAATTGTCTCCCAGCTGATGGAGCAGGCCGGTGGTTCCGTATTTGGTCAGATGGCCCTGCTGTTCGCAGTGGGTGTGGCCCTCGGCTTTACCAATAACGACGGCGTATCCGGTCTGTCAGCCATCGTTGGCTACGGCATCATGGTCGCCACCCTGAAGGTCATGGCACCTGTGATGGGGGTCGAGAGCATCGATACCGGTGTGCTGGGGGGTATCCTCGCCGGTGGTGTTGCTGCCTGGGCGTTCAACCGCTTCTACAAGATCCAGCTGCCCGAGTACCTTGGCTTCTTCGCCGGTAAGCGTGCCGTGCCCATCATCACCGGCTTCGTCTCCATCGGCCTGGGTGTTGTGCTCTCCTTCATCTGGCCGCCGATCGGTGGTGCCATCGGTGCCTTCTCCGACTGGGCTGCCAACCAGAACCCGGTACTGGCCTTCGGTATCTACGGCGTGGTTGAGCGCTCCCTGATCCCGTTCGGTCTGCACCACATCTGGAACGTCCCCTTCTTCTATCAGGCGGGTACCTGTGTCAACGCCGCTGGCGAAACCGTACACGGCATCATGACCTGCTTCCTGACTGCTGATGACGCTTCCCGTGCTGCCGGTAACGGCTTCGGTCAACTGGCCGGTGGTTACCTGTTCAAGATGTTCGGTCTGCCTGCTGCTGCGTTTGCCATCGCTCACGCTGCCAAGCCGGAAAACCGCGCAAAGATTGTTGGTATCATGGCCTCCGCTGCCCTGACCTCCTTCCTGACCGGTATCACCGAACCTATCGAATTCTCCTTCCTGTTCGTGGCGCCTGTGCTGTATGCGATTCACGCGCTGCTGGCTGGTCTGGCTTACGTCCTGACCAACATGCTGGGTGTCGTGCACGGTCACACCTTCTCCAACGGCTTCATCGACTTCGTGGTGCAATCCCCGCGTGCCGACAACATGCTGCTGCTGGTGGGTCTGGGTCTGGTCTACGCGGTCATCTACTACGTGGTCTTCACCGTGGTCATCCGTGCCATGAACCTGAAAACCCCGGGTCGTGAACACGAAGCTGCCCAAGAGTCCTCTGCCGGTCAAAGCAAGGACGAGATGTCTGCTGCACTGGTCTCCGCCTTCGGTGGCAAAGAGAACATCGCCTCTCTGGACGCCTGCATCACCCGTCTGCGTGTCGGTGTGAAGGATGTGGCCAAGGTTGACCAGGCTGGTCTGAAGAAGCTGGGCGCCGCCGGTGTGGTGGTGGCGGGTTCCGGTGTACAAGCCATCTTCGGCACCAAGTCCGACAACCTGAAAACTGAAATGGACATCTGGATGAAGAGCAACTGATTGCGCTCCGATATCCGAGTTCCGAAAAGGGAGGCGCAAGCCTCCCTTTTTGCTGGGTTGCGTTTGGTGGCGGGACATGTGCGGGGGCTTTCCTGACGGCGCCAGCATGGTGTGACCCAATGAAAAAGGCGCCCCTGGGCGCCTTTGCTGCATCAGACCGGCTTAAAGCTTTTCGAGATCCCGTTCTATCTCGCTGATCTTGTTCTGCACCACTTTTTCCAGATGACGCAAGTCGCGCAGTATCTTCTGCTTGATGTCCGGATCGGCGGAAGGCTGGCCGCCCTGGGTCAGATTGTCCAGCTCATCCACCACGTATTTGAGGTTGGCGTTGATCTCGGTGACATCTTTGTACTCATGGGTCCCCGAGTCGACCAGCATGGTCTTGCGCTGGCGGGGGTATTTGAATTTGACGCTCTTGGCGAAGAATTCACCCTTCTGCTTCTTGAAATAGATCTTGAGGATGTCGTGGTTGGCTTCCTGGCGCAGGGTGTAGCTGTCCACCGAGGTGGGTTCCTGGATCCCCAGGCTCTTGAGATTCTCGTACATCGGGCTTCCTTGGTTTGAAACGATCCTGACCCCTCTATCTTACCCGAGTCCGGACGCCTTGCCTGTGACAGGCGCGCCAAATTCAAACTGGTGTCAAAAAGGTCTTTTTTAATCAACGAGCCAAGGGGGAGGGGTGAACGCCTTGCCAGCACTGCCATAAGCGGTATCGTCTCATGGGGGTGTGCAGTGCTGGTGGGGCAGGGGAGTTGGCGTCCACCCATGAGAGCGGGCATGAAAAAGGGCACCAGAGGTGCCCTTGATGACATCGGCGTGGATTACTCGTCGATGGAGCGCAGCAGGGCGTTGATGCCGACCTTGGCGCGGGTCTTGGCATCCACCTTCTTGACGATGACGGCGGCGTAGAGGCTGTACTTGCCGCACTTGGAGGGCAGGGAGCCGGAAACGACCACGGAGCCGGCCGGGACTCGGCCGTAGTGGATTTCGCCGGTTTCGCGGTCATAGATGCGGGTGGACTGGCCGATGAAGACCCCCATGGAGATGACGGAGCCTTCCTCGACGATCACCCCTTCCACCACTTCGGAACGGGCACCGATGAAGCAGTTGTCTTCGATGATGGTCGGGTTGGCCTGCAGTGGCTCCAGTACGCCGCCGATGCCGACGCCGCCGGAGAGGTGCACGTTCTTGCCGATCTGGGCGCAGGAGCCCACGGTGGCCCAGGTGTCGACCATGGTGCCTTCATCGACGAAGGCGCCGATGTTGACGTAGGAGGGCATCAGCACGGTGTTCGGGGCGATGAAGGAGCCTTTGCGCGCGGTCGCGGGCGGCACGACGCGTACACCGGCAGCCTTGAACTGCTCTTCGGTGTAGTTGGAGAACTTCAGGGGAACCTTGTCGTAGTACTGGGCATCGTCGCCCTTGATGATGCCGTTGTCGTTGATGCGGAAGGAGAGCAGCACGGCCTTCTTCAGCCACTGGTGGACGACCCACTCGCCGGCAATCTTCTCGGCAACCCGTGCTTTGCCGGAGTCCAGCAGGTCGATGGCTTCCAGAATGGCGGCCTTGGTGGCGGCATCGACGGAGCCGGGGGTGATGGAGTCACGGCGCTCGAAGGCCGCTTCGATGGTCTGTTGCAACTGGGTCATGACAGGTTTCCTTTATAAAATTCTGTTTGTTGTATCACACTTTTCCAATCGTTTTTAAGGGCTCTCGCCGATTTCTTCAGAATCAGGGCGATTTATTGTACTTGAGTGGTCCAACCATTTGTTCTGATTGAGGAATCAATATGTCAAAAAGCCTCTTTCGAGGCTTCATCCGAGCGTGTCAGGCACTCTCGCCAACCGGTTCCTGGGGGTTGAGCTGATTGACCAGCCTCTCCTCGAGGGCTTGCTGCTCCTCCGGGTTCAGCGGCTCTCCGGCCAGGGTGGTGAGGCTGAAGAAGTCCTCCACCCGCTCACCGATGGTGGTGATCTTGGCGGCATGGAGGGAGAGGCCGCACTGCTGGAACACGGCACCGATACGGGCCAATAGGCCCGGAGTGTCCAGGGCCGTCAGCTCCAGCAGGGTGTGGCGGTTTTCCCC
Organism: Aeromonas sp. R5-1; assembly: GCF_040908265.1. NCBI lineage: Bacteria > Pseudomonadati > Pseudomonadota > Gammaproteobacteria > Aeromonadales > Aeromonadaceae > Aeromonas > Aeromonas sp. R5-1. Next base: position 41,525 of record NZ_JBFODJ010000125.1, on the reverse strand, counting down.
CTTGTGGGGCAGGAAGACCACCCTGGTCGGCACGCTGAACTGGCGGTGGCGTCTGGACAGGGGCTTGCTGCGCAGCACCAGCTTGCCCGGCTCCTGAAGGGCTTTCTCCAGCGCCTTCTTGATGGTGGCGGTACGGTTGGGGCTGATGGGCTCGCCGTTCGGTTCCAGCACGATGAAGGTATCGAGCACGTAGTCGTTGCGCGAATTCATGATCTGGGCGTCGTGGATGCTGAGGTTCTTCTGATCCAGCGCCGAGGCCACGGTGGCAAAGAGGTTAGGGGTATCGCGACAATAGATGAACACCTCGCTACCGCCCCGTATGGGATGCTTGCCGATGAGCACCAGGGGGGCCGGGTTGTCACCGTGGGCGATGATCTTGCGGCAGTGCCAGGCGATCTGCTCCGGGCTGTGGCGCAGGAAGTAATCGGCCTTGAAGTCGTTCCAGAGGGCGGTGACCGCCTCCTGTGGCACCTCGCGCTGGGTCAGGATCTGCCTGGCCTGGCGCTGGTTTTCACGGATCTTGAGGCGCATGTCCGGCGGGTTTTCCAACCCCTGGCGCAGGGCCTTCTGGGTGGCGAAGTAGAGTTCGCGCAGCAGGGTGCCCTTCCAGTCGTTCCACAGACTGTCGTTGGTGGCACAGATGTCGGCCACGGTCAGGCAATAGAGCAGGTCGAGGTGCAATTCATCCCGCACCTTCTGGGCGAAGTCGGTGACCACGTCCGGGTCGTAGATGTCGCGGCGCTGGGCGGTGACCGACATCAGCAGATGGTGGCGCACCAGCCAGGCGACCAGCCGGCTCTCATAGCGATCCAGCCCGTGCAACTGGCAGAACTCCAGCGCATCCACGGCCCCGAGTTCGGAATGATCGCCGCGCCTGCCCTTGGCGATGTCGTGGAAGAGGGCGGCGATGCTGAGCAGCTCGGGCTTGCGCAACTGGGTGAACACCTCGTGGCAGAGCGGGTGAGTCTGGCGGCTGGCCGTATTCGGGAAGCGATGGATGTTCTGCAGCAGCCGATGGGTGTGCTCGTCCACCGTGTAGGCGTGGAACATGTCGAACTGCATCTGGCCGACGATAAGGTTCCACTGGGGCAGGTAGGCCGCGAGGATCCCGTACTTGTGCATCAGGGTGAGCGGCTGGCCGATGCCGTTGGGGTGGCGCAGGAGCGCCATGAAGAGACGGCGACACTCGGGTAGATCTTGCAGCCAGCAGTTGAGGGTGCGTCTGGCCTCGCGCAACTGGCGCAAGGTGGCGGAGTGGATGCCGGCGATCTCCGGGTGCTGGGCTATCTGGTAGAAGAGTCGCAGGATGGCGGCAGGATCCCGGCCGAACAGCTCGGAGTCCACCGCATCGATGAGGCGGCCGCGCAGCTGGAATTCGTCGCTGATGCGGCGCACGTCCATGGCGGTGTTGCCAAGAATTGCCTCGTCAAACAGTTGCAGCAGCATCTCGTTGAGTTCGGCCACCCGTCGCACCGTCTGGTAGAAGCGCTTCATCATCTGCTCGACCGGGCCGTTTCCTTCCCCCTCGAACCCCAGCATCTGGGCCACGGTGCGCTGGCGGTCGAACAAGAGGCGGTTGTCCCCCTTGTTGATGGCCATGTGCAGGGCGAAGCGCACCTTCCACAGGAAGTTCTGACAGTCGAGCAGCTCCCGGTACTCGGCCCGGTTGAGAAAACCGTGGCTGGTCATCTCGAACAGGGTGGTGGCGCCGAAGTGGCGGCGGGCGACCCAGGCCAGGGTCTGGATGTCGCGAAGGCCCCCGGGATTGTTCTTGAGATCCGGCTCCAGCTTGTAGGCGGTGCCGAGAAACTGCTGGTGGCGCAGGGCCTGCTCTTCGCGTTTGGCACGAAAGAAGGCTTCGCTCGGCCAGAAGTGCTGGGGCTGGGTGGCCGCCTGCAACTGCTCGAATCCCGCCAGGCGACCCGTGATGTAACGGGCCTCGATGAGGTTGGTGGCAACCGTGATGTCGTTGCGACCCTGCTCGATGCACTCGGCCACGTTGCGCACCGACTGGCCCACCTCCAGCTTGAGATCCCACAAGAGGGTGATGAACTCGCCGATGCGAAGCCCCAGCACCTCGTCCAGTTCATCTCCTTCGTAGAGGATCAGCAGGTCGATATCGGAGTGGGGATGGAGTTCGCCGCGGCCATAGCCGCCTACCGCGATCAGGGTGAGCTCGGTCCTGTCGAAGCCGAACTTGTGCCAGAGCCTAGTCAGCAGCGCGTCCATGTATTCGGAGCGGGTGGCTACCAGTTCGATGATGTTGTCACCGGCGTCGAAGCGCTCATGCAGCCAGGCGAGAAAGCGGCTCAGGTACTCCTTGCAGTTGTCACGGGTGAGCTGATCGTCTGGGAGCAGATGGGGAGAAAGCAGGCTGGCATCCATGGCATGTCACACTCTCGGTCGGGCCGGGTAAAGAGCAACCCCGGCGCGCGGCCGGGGTTGAATGTCAAACGTGGCGGATAAAACGCTCGATAGTGTCGTCGGGGCGCAGGGTCAGGACCTCGCAGCCATCCTCGGTCACCAGCAGGGTGTGCTCCCACTGGGCGGAGTCGCCGCCGTCCTTGGTGGTCACGGTCCAGCCATCCTTCGGATTGACCTTGCAGTGGTACTTCTTGCTGTTGACCATGGGCTCGATGGTGAAGCACATGCCCGCTTTCAGCTCCAGCTTGCCGCCGTTGCGGTAGTGGAGGATCTGCGGCTCTTCGTGGAACTCGGCACCGATGCCATGGCCGCAGTAGTCGCGTACCACGGAGAAGCCGGCCTGCTCGACGATGGGCTGGATGACGGCGCCGATCTCGGTGATGCACATGCCCGGGCGCACCCGCTTGATGGCGGCATAGAGGCTATCCTGGGCCACCTTGCAGAGCTGGCGGCGCAGGGGGGTGGTCTGGCCCACGATGAACATGGCGGAGGTATCGCCGTGATAACCATCCTTGATGACGGTGATATCCAGATTGATGATGTCCCCTTCCCGCAGTTTCTTGTGGTTCGGGATGCCATGGCAGATGACATCGTTCACCGAAGTACAGATGGACTTAGGGAAGCCGTGGTAATTGAGCGGCGCGGGGATGGCCTGCTGCACGTCGACGATGTAGTCGTGGCAGAGGGTATTCAGTTCGTCTGTGGTGACGCCCGCCTTGACGTGGGGGGCGATCATGACCAGCACGTCGGCGGCCAGCTGGCCGGCGACACGCATTTTCTCAATCTCTTCCGGTGTCTTGATTTTAATGGACATGGGATCTCTCTTGGGGCCTGATTGCGCATCCTGCCGATGCCCAACAACCAGGTAATGAAAAATAGATGCGTTTGCAATCAGGGCGAAATTTTATCCCCAACCCCCGTTTACTTCCAGTGTGATCGTCATCGCAACGTCATCAGGCGGTCGCACCATGGTTCGGGATCCATTTTTAGCACCCGGGCTGGTGGTGTCATGACCAAAGTTATGGTATAAAGCGCGCCGGAATGGGGAACTCGTGTCCTCATGCCATCACCCTTACTCAACAACACACACACATCGACACATATGCCGGGGTGCCTTAACGGGTCGGTTATATGGGATGTGTGGAGGCCTAACCCCAATACAGAGGTATAAAATGGCTAAAGTTTCTATGCGCGACATGCTGCAAGCCGGCGTTCACTTCGGTCACCAGACTCGTTACTGGAACCCGAAAATGAAGTCCTACATCTTCGGCGCCCGCAGCAAAGTTCACATCATCAACCTGGAAAAAACCGTTCCGATGTTTGACGATGCCATGAACTTCATCAGCTCCGTAGCTGCCAAGAAAGGCAAGGTACTGTTCGTAGGTACCAAGCGTGCCGCGTCTGAAGCCGTCAAAGAAGCCGCTGAGCGTTGCGACCAGTTCTATGTTAACCACCGCTGGCTGGGCGGCATGCTGACCAACTGGAAAACCGTTCGTCAGTCCATCAAGCGCCTGAAAGATCTGGAAACCCAGAGCGAAGACGGTACCTTCGACAAGCTGACCAAGAAAGAGGCGCTGATGCGTACTCGCGAAATGGAAAAGCTGGAGAAGAGCCTGGGTGGTATCAAGAACATGGGCGGCCTGCCTGACGTTCTGTTCGTTGTCGATGCCGACCACGAGCACATCGCTATCAAAGAAGCCAACAACCTGGGTATCCCGGTAGTTTCCATCGTTGATACCAACTCCAACCCGGACGGCGTTGACTATGTCATCCCGGGTAACGACGACGCTATCCGTGCCGTACAGCTGTACCTGAACGCTGCTGCTGACACCGTTCTGGAAGCCCGCGAGCAGGACATCGTTGTTCAAGCCGAACAAGATGGCTTCGTTGAAGCTGAGTAATTGATAAGGACTGAAAAGCCCTTATTAACCAAGCTGATGTAATTGGTTAGCAGGGGCCCTTGTGGCCCCTGTTTCTTGTCAATTCAAGACCGAGGATACTGGACATGGCAAACATTTCTGCCGCCCTGGTAAAAGAACTGCGCGAGCGCACCGCCGCTGGCATGATGGATTGCAAAAAAGCGCTGGAAGAAGCCAACGGTGATATCGAGCTGGCTATCGAGAACATGCGTAAATCCGGTCAGGCCAAGGCCGCCAAGAAAGCTGGCCGTATCGCCGCTGAAGGTGTGATCTTCGCCCGTACCGAAGGCAACGTTGCCGTCATGATCGAGCTGAACTGCGAGACTGACTTCGTTTCCAAGGATGCCGGTTTCCTGGCCATGGGTCAGAAGATCGTCGAGATCGCTGCTACCCAGAAAATCGCTGACGTTGACGCGCTGAAAGCCGCCGACTTCGGCAACGGCGAGTCCGTCGAGCTGACCATCACCAACCTGATCGCCAAGATCGGTGAGAACATGAACCTGCGTCGCGTGATGCTGGTTGAAGGTGACAACCTGGGCACCTACGTTCACGGCTCCCGCATCGGTGTTATCACCAAGCTGGTTGGCGGTACCGACGAGCTGGCCAAAGATCTGGCCATGCACGTTGCTGCCAACAGCCCGCAATTCGTCAAACCGGAAGACGTGTCTGCCGAAGTCGTTGCCAAAGAGCGCGAAATCCAGATCGACATCGCCATCAACTCCGGCAAGCCGAAAGAGATCGCCGAGAAGATGGTTGAAGGCCGCATGAAGAAGTTCACCGGTGAGGTTTCCCTGACTGGTCAACCGTTCGTGAAAGATCCTTCCATGACCGTTGCCGAGCTGCTGAAGAAAGAAGGCGCTGACGTTGTTTCCTTCACCCGTTTCGAAGTGGGCGAAGGCATCGAGAAGCAAGAGACCGACTTTGCTGCTGAAGTAGCAGCCCAGATCGCGGCCGCTCAGAAGGCCTAATCGAACCGGTTTTTCCGTTTCCCCAGACCGCGACTTATGTCGCGGTCTTTATATGACCAGGAATCAGTGACATGAGTACCAATCCCAAGCCTGCATACAGACGTGTTCTTCTGAAGTTGAGTGGTGAAGCCCTGCAAGGATCCGAGGGTTTCGGCATTGATCCGGCGGTGCTGGAACGGATGGCCCAAGAGATCAAAGAGCTGGTTGAGCTGGGTGTTCAGGTCGGTCTGGTCATCGGTGGCGGCAACCTGTTCCGTGGTGCCGGCCTTGCCAAGGCAGGCATGAATCGCGTGGTGGGTGACCACATGGGCATGCTGGCGACCGTCATGAACGGCCTGGCCATGCGTGATGCCCTGCATCGTGCTTATGTGAATGCCCGCCTGATGTCGGCCATCTCCCTGCAAGGGGTCTGCGACTCCTACAGCTGGGCCGAAGCAATCAGCCAGCTGCGTGCCGGCAAGGTGGTGATCTTCTCTGCCGGTACCGGCAACCCCTTCTTTACCACCGACTCGGCAGCCTGCCTGCGCGGTATCGAGATCGAAGCCGACGTCGTGCTGAAAGCCACCAAAGTCGATGGCGTGTTCACCGATGACCCGGTCAAGAACCCGGATGCCGTGCTCTATCAGGAACTGAGTTATGATGAAGTTCTTGAAAAAGAACTCAAAGTGATGGATCTTGCTGCTTTTACCCTGGCCCGCGACCACGATCTGCCGATCCGGGTGTTCAACATGAACAAACCGGGCGCGCTGCGCCGCGTGATCATGGGTGAGCCGGAAGGTACCCTGATCCACCAGGCCAGCAAGTAAGGCAAGTGTGAGCCCCAGGCTCGCTTGTCCATTACGCCAGTCAACAAGATAGATACGAGCCGCCTGTCGGCTCGTTCGCCAAAAGGAAAACCACTGTGATCAACGAGATTAAAAACGACGCCAAGGACCGCATGGGCAAAAGCGTAGAGTCGCTGAAGACCCAGATGTCCAAGATCCGTACCGGCCGTGCTCACCCGAGCCTGCTCGACGGCATCCAGGTGGAGTATTACGGTGCTGCCACTCCTCTGAAGCAGTTGGCCAACGTGGTGGCAGAAGATGCCCGTACTCTCTCCATCTCCATCTTCGATCGCTCCATGATCCAGGCGGTGGAAAAAGCCATCCTGACCTCCGATCTGGGCCTGAACCCGTCCAGCAACGGCCAGACTCTGCGCGTGCCGCTGCCGCCGCTGACCGAAGAGCGTCGCCGTGATCTGACCAAGATCGTCCGTGCCGAAGCCGAAGGTGCCCGGGTTGCCATTCGCAACATCCGTCGCGATGCCAACGCCGATCTGAAAGCCCTGCTGAAAGAGAAAGAGATCTCCGAAGACGACGACCGTCGCGCCCAGGAAGAGATCCAGAAGCTGACCGATACCTTCATCAAGCTGGTGGATGACGCCCTGGTTGTGAAGGAAAAGGAGCTAATGGAAATCTAAGCCTCCGACAGGTATATTACGAGCGCCGTGTAGTGCCCCTGCACGGCGCTTTTGTCTTTGTGGGAGAAATGAATGTCGCTTTTGGCAGCGCTAGGCGATAGCGCCAGCTCGTCCTTGCCCCGTCACGTCGCCATCATCATGGATGGCAATGGTCGCTGGGCCCAGAACCGCGGCAAGATGCGGGTTTCCGGGCACAAGGCGGGCGTGAAATCCGTGCGTGAGGCCGTGGCCTTTGCCGCCCGTGCCAAGATGGAGGCGCTGACCCTGTTTGCGTTTTCCAGCGAGAACTGGCGCCGTCCGGAAGGGGAAGTCAACGCCCTGATGGAATTGTTCATGACGGTGCTGGGTCGCGAGGTGAGCAAGTTGCACAGCAACGGCATTCGCCTTCGGGTGATTGGCGACACTGCCCGCTTCAGCGAGCGGCTGCAGGCCAAGATCGCCAAGGCCGAGGCCCTGACCGCCAACAATCAGGGATTGACCCTCAATATCGCCGCCAACTATGGCGGTCAGTGGGACATCGCCCAGGCGGCCCGGACCCTGGCACGGGCCGTGGCGGCGGGTGAATTGGATGCCGAGGCGGTCGACGAGGCGGCATTGGGTCGTCATGTCTGCATGGCTGATCTGCCCCCCGTGGATCTGTTGATCCGCACCGGCGGGGATCATCGCATCAGCAACTTTGTCCTGTGGCAGCTCGCCTATGCCGAACTCTATTTTACCCCGGTCCTGTGGCCCGATTTTGACGAGGCCGAGTTCAGTGGGGCAGTTGCCTCCTTCGTTGCTCGCGAGCGTCGCTTCGGGTGTACGGGTGAACAGATCCGGGAATTGATCGCCGCGCAACAGACCGGCTAAACCCCGCTCCCAAGAGAGAGGTTTCTTTTGCTAAAACAACGAATTATTACCGCATTACTGTTAGTACCCCTGGTGTTGGGGGCGCTGTTTTTTCTGCCGTTGAAATTCTTTGCCCTGCTCGCCGCCCTGGTCTTTCTGCTGGCCAGCCGTGAGTGGAGTGCCTTCGTCACTGCCCAGCCGCAACAGTGGTTGCCGCTGGTGTTCTGTCTGCTGCTGGGGGCCAGCCTGTTTTGGGTGCCCGTGGAGCAACTCTGGATCCCCCAACTGCATCCGCTGGTGATGGGCGTGCTCTGGACCGCTGTCAGCTGGTGGCTGCTGGGGCTGGTGCTGGTGCTGCGCTACCCGCAAAGCGCCAGGCTGTGGCGTGAATCCATCTGGCTCAAATCCCTGTTCGGTCTGGTGACCCTGGTTCCCTTCTTCTGGTCCCTGGTGGCCATTCGCGGTTACAACTTCTACCACGACCCCATGATGGGAGCCTGGATCCTGCTGTTCGTGATGGGACTGGTCTGGGCGGCAGATTCTGGCGCGTATTTTTTCGGCAAGGCGTTCGGCAAACACAAGCTGGCACCGGCCGTGAGCCCGGGTAAAACCATCGAAGGCATGCTGGGTGGGCTGTTTACCGCCAGCCTGCTGGCCATCGGCGTGACCTGGTTCATGGGCTTCGTGCCTGCCAAGATGGGCACCGTGCTGCTCTGTTCTCTGCTGGCGGTGCTGGCCTCCGTGCTCGGCGATCTGGCCGAGAGCATGTTCAAGCGGGAAGCCGGCATCAAGGATTCCGGCACCCTGTTGCCGGGCCATGGGGGCATTCTCGATCGCATCGACAGCCTGACGGCGGCGCTGCCCGTCTTCCTGCTCAGCTACCTGTTGCTCGGTCCGGAGTTTTGATGTTTCGCGCACTGATGATCCCGGGAGCGTCCCGCTCCATCAGTCTGTTACCCAATCAGGAGTCTTGATGCAAAACCTGGTGATCCTGGGAGCGTCAGGCTCCATCGGTCAGAGCACCCTCAAGGTACTGCGCCACAACCCCGGGCGCTGGCAGGTGCTGGCGCTGACCGCTGCCCGCAGCGTGGATGCCATGCTGCGCGACTGTCTCGAATTCTCCCCCCGGTTCGCTGTCATGGTGGACGAAGGCGCCGCCAGCGATCTGGCGGGTCGGCTCAAGGCTCACGGCAGCACCACCTGGGTGTTGTCCGGTCAGGCAGCCCTGTGCGACGTGGCTGCTCACCCCGAGGCCCACAGCGTGATGGCGGCCATTGTCGGTGCGGCGGGTCTGGCACCCACCATGGCTGCCGTGCGCGCCGGCAAGCGCATTCTGCTGGCCAACAAGGAGGCGCTGGTGATGTCCGGAGCCTTCTTCATGGAGGCGGTGCGAGAGCACGGCGCCGAGCTGCTGCCCATCGACAGCGAACACAACGCCATCTTCCAGTGCCTGCCGGTCGACGTGCAGCGCCAGCCCGGTTTCTGCGATCTGGCCGGGGCGGGGATCAGCAAGATCCTGCTGACCGGCTCCGGCGGACCTTTCCGCTATGCCGATGTGGGTGAATTGCACCATGTCACCCCGGCGCAAGCCATTGCCCATCCCAACTGGTCCATGGGGGCCAAGATCTCGGTGGACTCCGCCACCATGATGAACAAGGGGCTGGAGTACATCGAGGCGCGCTGGCTGTTCAATGCGGCCCCCGAGCAGATCCAGGTGGTGATCCACCCCCAGTCCGTCATTCACTCCATGGTGCAGTACAAGGATGGCTCCGTGCTGGCCCAGCTCGGCAACCCGGACATGTGCACCCCCATTGCCCACGCTCTGGCCTATCCGGAACGGATCGAGTCCGGTGTGGAACCTTTGGATTTCTTCAGTGTCGGAGAGTTCAGCTTTATCCGGCCCGACTATGAGCGCTATCCCTGTCTGGCGCTGGCCATGAGCGCGTGCCAGCAGGGGCAGGGGGCGACCACCTCCCTCAATGCCGCCAACGAGGAGGCCGTCGCGGCTTTTCTTGCAGAGCGGATCGGATTTATGGATATTGCCAGAGTCAACGAATCCGTCATGGCCGAGCTGGGCAGCAGTGCTGCCGGCTCTCTGGCGGATCTCATCGCCCTGGACGGTACGGCCCGAGCCCGTGCCCAGCAACTGATAAAGGAGCTTGCCGTATGAACGGACTGTGGTGGCAGCCAGCCCCTCTCCATGCTCTCGAGCGCAGGACTGGACATGACCGCGAGGTACGCGGCTGATGGGCGGGGTTCTGTGGAATATCGGCGCCTTCATCGTGGCTCTCGGGCTGCTGGTGGCGGTGCATGAATTTGGCCACTTCTGGGTGGCTCGTCGTTGCGGCGTCAAGGTGGAGCGCTTCTCCATCGGCTTTGGCAAGGCCATCTGGCGTCGCCTTGGCAAGGATGGCACCGAATACGTGCTGGCCCTGATCCCCCTTGGCGGTTACGTCAAGATGCTGGATGGCCGGGTCGACGAACTCAAACCGGGGGAGGAGGCGCAGGCCTTCAACCACAAGAGCGTCTGGGCCCGGATGGCCATCGTCGCGGCCGGCCCCATGGCGAACTTCGTGTTCGCCCTGTTCGCCTTCTGGCTGATGTTCATGATAGGGGTGCCGAGCGTCAAACCCGTGGTGGGCGAGGTGCGTCCCGCCTCCATCGTGGCAGAGGCCGGCATCCTGCCAGGCATGGAGATCGTCGGCGTCGGCGGCGAGGAGACCGGTGACTGGGAGAGCGTCACCTACGCCCTCATCAGCCACCTTGGCGATGACTCGGTCCAGCTCAAGCTCAAGGCGGCCAACACCAGCTATGCAGTGGACAAGACCCTGCAGCTGGCAGGTTGGAAATTCGATCCGGACAAAGAGTCACCCATCGGGAGCCTCGGGATAGTGCCCCTCGGTGGCAAGGTGCTGCCCGTGGTGGAGGCCGTGGTGCCATCGAGCGCCAGCGAGAAGGCCGGCCTTCAGATAGGGGATCGCATCAAGGGGGTCGATGGAGATGCCATCACCGAATGGACCCAGTTTGTCGAGCGTGTCCAGCAGTCACCGGCGCAGCCGCTGCAGGTGACGGTGGAGCGCGGGGGCAGCGAGATGATCCTGATCCTGACCCCGGACGGGAAGAAAGTGAAGGGCCAGCTGGTCGGTTTTGTGGGCTTGTCGCCGCAACTGGTTCCATTACCGGATGAGTATCGAACTCTGTTACAGTATGGGCCTTTGCAAGCCCTGTGGCATGGGGTCCAGAAGACCTGGAGCCTGATCACCCTGACCTTCGACATGATAGGCAAGCTGATCGGTGGCATCGTCTCTTTGGACAACCTGAGCGGCCCCATCTCCATCGCCAAGGGGGCCGGCAGCAGCGCCGATTACGGGTTGGTCTATTTCCTCGGATTCCTGGCGCTCATCAGTGTCAACCTGGGGATCATCAACCTGTTCCCCCTGCCGGTGCTCGATGGTGGCCATCTGGTCTATTTCCTCATCGAGGCGATCACCGGCAAGCCGGTATCGGAAAAAATTCAGGAAGTTGGGTTCAGGATAGGCGCCGCCATTCTGATGTTACTGATGGGCATTGCGCTGTTTAATGATTTCGCTCGCCTCTGAGGCCAGAGCATCAACAAGGACACATAAGAACAAAATGGCTGTTAAAAAAGCATTGGTGTTGAGTTGCCTGCTGGGGGCTAGCTTCCTGGCTCAGGCTGCCCCGGCCTCTTTTGTGGTGCAAGACATTCAGGTCGAGGGCCTGCAGCGGGTGACCCTGGGTGCCGCCCTGTTGAATCTGCCGGTGCGGGTCGGTGATTCCGTCGACTCCGTATCCCTGGCGAACGCTATCAAGAAGCTCTATGCCTCCGGCAACTTCGAGGACGTCAAGGTCTATCGCGACGGTCAGGTGCTGCAAGTGGTGGTCAAGGAGCGCCCGACCATCTCCAGCATCGAGTTCTCCGGCAACAAGGACATCAAGGAAGAGCAACTGACCCAGAGCCTGGAATCCTCCGGGATACGCGTGGGTGATCCGCTGGATCGCACCGTGCTCAGCTCCCTCGAGAAAGGGCTGGAAGATTTCTACTACGGCGTGGGCAAGTACTCCGCCAAGGTCAAGGCCATCGTCACCCCGCTGCCGCGCAACCGGGTTGACCTCAAGTTCACCTTCGTGGAAGGGGAAGCGGCCAAGATCCAGCAGATCAACATCGTCGGCAACAACGTTTTCCCGGAAGAGAAGCTGCTGGCCCAGCTCTCCCTCAAGGACGACGTGCCCTGGTGGAACTTCACCGGCGATCAGCGCTACCAGAAGCAGAAGCTGGCCGGTGACATCGAAGTGCTGCGCTCCTACTACATGGACCGCGGCTACATCCGCTTCACCCAGGAGTCCACCCAGGTCTCCATGACCCCGGACAAGAAGGGCGTTTACGTCACCCTCAACGTCAAGGAAGGGGAGCAGTACAAGGTTTCCGGCATCCAGCTCAAGGGCGACCTCATCGACCGCGGCGGCGAAATGAAGGGCCTCATCCCCATCGAGGCGGGTAGCGTCTACTCCGCCAGCCAGGTAACCCATACCGAAGAGGTGCTCTCCAAGTTCCTCGGCCGTTACGGCTACGCCTATCCGAAAGTGGTCACCTTCCCCCAGATCAACGACCAGACCAAGGAAGTGGAGCTCATCGTCAACGTGGAGCCGGGTCCCCGGGTCTATGTGCGCAACATCAACTTCAGCGGCAACGTCACCACCAAGGACGAAGTGCTGCGTCGCGAGATGCGCCAGATGGAGGGCACCTGGCTCTCCTCCGACAACGTCGAGCAGTCCAAGACCCGTCTCAACCGCCTCGGCTTCTTCGAGACCGCGGAAGTGGACACCAAGCGGGTGCCGGGCAGCGATGACCAGGTCGATCTGGACTTCAAGGTCAAGGAGCAGCCGGCGGGGTCCATCAACGCCGGTATCGGCTACGGCACCGAGTCGGGTCTGAGCCTGCAGGCGGGTCTGCAGCAGGACAACTTCATGGGGACCGGCAAGAAGATCGGCATCAACGCCAGCACCAACGACTACTCCAAGAGCGTCGACCTGAGCTATAACGACCCCTACTTCACCGTGGACGGGGTGAGCCTGGGCGGCCGTCTCTACTACAACAAGTTCAGTGCGGCCGACGCCAACATCGTGGACTACGAGAACACCACCGTCGGTTTCCGTCTCTCCAGCGGCTTCCCGGTCAACGAGAACAACCGTCTCGACTTCAGCCTGGGCTACGAAAACAACAAACTGTCCCAGCCCAACCCCTATGTACAGGTGGACGAGTTCTGGAAGGTCTACAACGGCAATCTGGATGGCGACAACCGCATGGTGTTCAACACCGTGGACGTCACCGCCGGCTGGACCCGCTCCACCCTCAACAAGGGTCAGTTCCCGACCTCCGGTGACCGCCAGCGGGTGAACGCCAAGGTGACGGTGCCCGGCATGGATCTGCAGTACTTCAAGCTCAACGCAGAAGATGCCCACTACTTCCCGTTTGATGCCGATCACAAATGGGTCATGCTGGCCAAGGCCCGTGCCTCCTACGGCGATGGCTACGGCACCAATGGCGATTACGAGCACGTCCTGCCGTTCTTCGAGAACTACTACGCCGGTGGTTTCGATACCCTGCGCGGTTTCAAGAGCAACACAGTCGGTCCGAAGGCGCTCTACTACTACAACCTGAGTGGTAACGACGTCATCCAGGGCACTGACAGCTCGGTCGGGGGCAACGCCCTGGCGGTGGCCTCGCTGGAAATGATCGTGCCGACGCCCTTTGCCTCCGAGACCTATCAGCCCCAGCTGCGGACCAGTTTCTTCATCGACGCCGGTTCCGTGTGGGATACCCACTTCGACTACAGCCAGTATCAGAACCGTTGCTTCAGTGGTTGCAACTATCTGATGGACTACTCCGACCCGAGCAACATCCGGATGTCGACCGGCCTGTCGCTGCAGTGGCTCTCTCCCATGGGCCCGCTGGTGTTCGTGCTGGCAAGACCAATCAAGAAATACGAAGGGGACGACACCCAAGTCTTCTCCTTCAACATCGGCCGTACCTTCTAAGGGGAGCGGACGCCCCCCCGCCATGGCGGGGGGAAGCATGATGGGTCGCGCGTTTGCGTGCCTCACCAGGTAACAAGACGATCTCGTGGATCGCTTGCACAATCAGGTAAATCAGGTAGCCCTCGACCGAGGGACCAAGGAGTAAGTGTGAATAAAGTGTTGAAAGTAGCTGGTTTGAGCTTTGCACTGATGGCTGCCGGCATGGGTTCTGCCTTCGCTGAGACCAAGATTGCCGTGGTCGACATGGGCGAAGTCTTCCAAAAGCTGCCCCAGCGTGAAGCCGTTGCCAAGAAGCTGAAGGGCGAGTTCGAGCCGCGCATGCGTGAACTGCAGAAGCTGGAGTCCGACGGTCAGGCACTGGTCGAGAAGTTCAAGAAGGACGAAGCCTTCATGAGCGCCGAACAGAAGAAGCAGAGCCAGGAGAAGCTGGCCAAGCTGCAAATGGAATTCAACCAGAAGCGTCAGGCGTTTGAACAGGACAACGGTCGCCGTCAGTCCGAAGAGCGCAACAAGATCCTGACCAAAGTGCAGGCTGCCATCGACGCCATCGCCAAGAGCAATGGCTACGATCTGGTGCTGGAGCGCAACGCCGCCCCGTATGCAGCCAGCAAGCTGGACATCTCCGGCCAGGTTATTTCTCAGGTTAGCAAGAGCAACTAATTGATGGCATTCACTCTCGCACAGCTGGCCCAGCAACTGGGGGCCGAGGTCCATGGGGATGGGACCCGGGAAATTCGCAAGGTCGCGACACTGGAAAAAGCCGGGGAGGGGGAGATAGCCTTCCTGTCCAACAAGAAGTACCGGCATTTTCTGGAGCAGAGCAAGGCCACTGCCGTGCTCATCACCGAGGCAGACCTGCCGTTTTGCCCCACCAACGCCCTGGTGCTCAAAGACCCCTATGTGGGCTTTGCCCGGGTTGCCCAACTGCTGGACACCACCCCGCAGCCGGCCATGGATATCCATCCGAGCGCCGTCATCGCGGCGGACGTGCAACTGGGCGAGAGAGTGGCCATCGGTGCCAATGCGGTGATCGAATCCGGCGTCGTGCTGGGTGACGATGTGCGCATCGGCCCGGGCTGTTTCGTTGGCAAGGATACCCGACTGGGAGCGCGCTCCCGGTTGTGGGCCAACGTCACCCTCTATCACAACGTGACCCTGGGCACGGACTGTCTGGTACAGGCCGGCACCGTGATCGGGGCAGACGGTTTCGGTTATGCCAACGAGCGCGGCGAGTGGATCAAGATCCCCCAGCTCGGCGGCGTGACCATCGGCAACCGGGTCGAGATCGGTGCCTGCACCACCATCGACCGCGGTGCGCTGGAAGATACCCGCATCGCTGACAACGTCATCATCGACAACCAGTGCCAGATCGCCCACAACGTCGAGATCGGCTACGGCACTGCCGTGGCGGGCTCCACCGTGATGGCCGGTAGTCTCAAGGTCGGCAAATACTGTATCATTGGTGGTGCCTCCGTCTTTAACGGGCACATGGAGATCTGCGACCAGGCCACCGTCACCGGCATGGCCATGGTGATGCGTCCCATCACCGAGCCCGGTATCTACTCTTCCGGCATCCCCCTGCAAACCAATAAAGAGTGGCGCAAGACCGCCGCCCGGGTGATGCGTATCGAAGAGATGCACAAGCGGTTGAGCAAGCTTGAGAAAAAGCTGGATCAAGAATAATCACGATTGGTATAGGGTACTGTTTTGACTACTGAAAAGAAGAGCCTGGGCATCCAGGAAATCATGGATCTGCTGCCCCACCGTTATCCGTTCCTGATGGTGGACAAGGTGGAAAACTACGAGATCAGCGATGAGCGCAAGACCCTGCGCGCCATCAAGAACGTCTCGTTCAACGAGCCGATCTTCCAGGGCCACTTCCCGGCCAAGCCGGTCTTCCCCGGCGTGCTGATCCTGGAAGCCATGGCCCAGGCCACCGGTATCCTGGCCTTCACCATGGTGGGCAAGCCGTCCCCCAACGAGCTCTATTACTTTGCCTCCATCGACAATGCCCGCTTCAAGCGCCCGGTGGGCCCCGGCGATCAGCTGGTGCTGGATGTGGAGTTCCTGAAGGAGCGTCGCGGCATCGCCAAGTTCACCGGTGTCGCCACCGTCGACGGTGAAGTGGTCTGTACTGCCGAACTGATGTGCGCCAAGCGCGAGGTATAACCGTGATCGATCAGACTGCCATCATCCACGACACCGCCATCGTCCATGAGTCTGCCGTCATCGGCAAAGGGGTTGAAATCGGCCCCTTCACCGTCATCGGTGCCGAGGTGGAAATCGGTGACAACACCTGGGTGAGCTCCCACGTGGTGATCAAGGGCCCGACCAAGATCGGTCGCGGCAACAAGATCTTCCAGCACACCTCCATCGGTGAGGATTGCCAGGACAAGAAGTACGCCGGCGAGCGCACCTTCCTCGAGATCGGCGACAACAACGTGTTTCGCGAGAACTGCACCGTGCACCGCGGCACCACCCAGGACCAGAGCCTGACCAAGGTGGGTAGCGGCAACCTGTTCATGGTCAACGTTCACGTTGCCCACGACTGCATCATCGGTGACAACTGCATCTTCGCCAACAACGCCACCCTGGCGGGCCATGTGCACATCGGTGACTTCGTGATCTTCGGCGGTCTGTCTGCCATTCACCAGTTCGGCCGCGTCGGCTCCCACGCCTTCGTCGGCGGCTGCGCTGCCCTGAACAAGGACGTGCCGCCCTACGTGATGGCTGCCGGCAACTACGCCAAGCCGTTCGGGGTCAACTCCGAAGGCCTGCGTCGTCGTGGCTTCAGCGCCGAGGCGATCTCTGCCGTCAAGCGCGCCTACAAGGAGATCTTCCGCTCCGGCAAGACCATTGAAGAGGTGATGCCCGTGCTGAGCGAGATGGCCCAGAGCGAACCTGCCATCCAGCTCTATGTGGATTTCCTCAAGGACAACGAGCGCGGGATCATCCGTGCCTGATCCCATTCGCATCGGCATCGTCGCCGGAGAGACCTCCGGCGACATCCTGGCCGCAGGGCTGGTGCGCGAACTGCAAGCCCGCTACCCGGATGCGCAGTTCGAAGGGATCGCCGGGCCGCGGATGCAGGCTCTCGGCGTGAAGGCGCTGTTCGAGATGGAGGAGCTCTCCGTCATGGGCATCACCGAGGTGCTGGGCCGTCTGCCCCGCATCCTCCAGGTACGCCGCGAACTGCTGCGCCACTTCATCGCCAATCCCCCCGACATCTTCGTCGGTGTGGATGCACCGGATTTCAATATCGGGGTGGAGCTGAAACTGCGCCGCGCCGGTATCAAGACGGTCCACTATGTCAGCCCCTCCGTCTGGGCCTGGCGTCAGGGCCGCATTCACAAGATCAAGGCCGCCACCGACATGGTGCTCGCCTTCCTGCCATTCGAGAAAGCCTTCTACGACCGTTTCGATGCCCCCTGTCGCTTCGTCGGCCACACCATGGCGGACGACATTCCCCTGGTCCCGGATCAAGGGGCGGTGCGCGAGGCCCTCGGCATCGATCCCGCCCGTCGCTGGCTGGCGGTGCTGCCGGGGAGCCGCACGGCGGAAGTGGGCTTCATGGCGCCGGTCTTCCTCGAGGCGTGCAAGCACCTGACGGTTCACAACCCGGATCTCGGTTTCATCGTGCCTCTGGTCAACCAGAAACGGCGCGAGCAGTTCCTCGCCATCAAGGCCGAGGTGGCCCCGGAGCTCGACATGGTGCTGCTGGACGGCCAGGGCCGCGAGGCCATGATTGCCGCCGACGTGGTGATGCTCGCCTCCGGCACCGCGGCCCTCGAGGCCATGCTGGTGAAAAAGCCCATGGTGGTGGGTTACAAGCTCAAACCCTTCAGCTACTTGCTGGCCCAGTGGCTGGTGAAGACGGATTATGTCTCCCTGCCGAACCTGCTGGCGGACAAGATGCTGGTGCCCGAGCTCATCCAGCACGAGTGCACCCCGGCCAACCTGGTGGAAGAGGTGAGCAAGCTGCTGGACCATGACAACAGCGAGCTCATCGCCACCTTCACCCGGTTGCACGAGAAGATCCGCTGCAATGCGGATGTGCAGGCAGCGGAAGCGGTTGCCGCGCTGCTGGAACGCTAGTGGGCTCTGCCTGTGTGTCAGGCGTGATGTTGTGCTGATACTGGCCCTGCGGGGCCGGTTTTGATTCAAGGCTATGAGATGACGATCGATATTCCCGAAGACAAGCTGATTGCCGGGGTGGACGAAGTGGGTCGCGGCCCCCTGGTGGGTGACGTGGTCACCGCCGCGGTGATCCTGGATCCTGCCAATCCCATCCTTGGCCTCGCCGATTCCAAGAAGCTCTCCGAGAAGAAGCGGCTCGCCCTGTTTGGCGAGATCAAAGAGAAGGCGCTGGCCTATGCCATCGGCCGCGCCAGCCCGGCGGAAATCGACGAGCTCAACATCCTGCACGCCACCATGCTGGCGATGCAGCGCGCCGTGGCGGGGCTCAAGGTGACGCCCGAGCTGGTCTTCATCGACGGCAACCGCTGCCCCAGATTGCCGATGGAGGCCCGCGCCGTGGTCAAGGGTGACAGCCTGGTGGCCGCCATCAGCGCCGCCTCCATCCTCGCCAAGGTGACCCGGGACGCCGAGATGACCGAGCTGGACAGCCGCCATCCCGAGTACGGTTTCGCCCGCCACAAGGGCTACCCGACGGCGGAGCACCTCGCCATTCTGGCCGAACGGGGCCCGCTGCCCGAATACCGTCAGAGCTTCAAGCCGGTGCGCCGCGCCCTGGGGATCGAATAACCGATGCCGATCTGTCTGAACGATTTCTGCTTGCGCAATGAGAGGGCGTGACCATGGCTGATCCCCGCTTCATCCACCTGAGGGTGCACTCCGACTTCTCCATGGTCGACGGCCTGCAGAAGATCGGTCCCATCGTCTCCGCAGCCGCCGCCAACAACATGCCGGCCCTGGCCCTGACGGACCAGATGAACATGTGCGGCCTGGTGCGCTTCTACGGCTCTGCCCACGGCAAGGGGATCAAGCCCCTGGTCGGGGCGGATTTCTGGGTGCAGAGCGACGAGCTTGGGGACGAGCAGTTCCGCCTCACCCTGCTCGCCATGGACAACGACGGCTACCAGAACATCACCCTGCTCATCTCCCGCGGCTATCAGCGCGGTCATGTGCAGGGGCGCCCCGTCATCGACAAGGCCTGGCTTGGCGAACATGCCAAGGGGGTGATCGTCCTCTCCGGCGGGCGCGAGGGGGATGTGGGCAAGTTCCTGCTCAAGGGCAACCGCCAGATGGTGGAGCATTGCCTCGCCTTCTACCAGACCCATTTCCCGGATGCCTACTACCTGGAGCTGCTGCGTACCGGCCGCCCGGACGAGGAGGTCTACCTGCACATGGCGGTGGCCATTGCCAGCGAGTTCGAACTGCCGGTGGTGGCCACCAACGAGGTGGTGTTCCTCACCGCCGATGACTTCGATGCCCACGAGATCCGGGTCGCCATCCACGACGGCTACACCCTGATGGACAAGCGCCGACCGCGCCGCTACAGCCCCCAGCAGTACCTGCGCAGTCAGGAGGAGATGGCGGAGCTGTTTGCCGACATCCCGGAAGCCCTGGAAAACACGGTGGAGATCGCCAAGCGCTGCAACGTGACGGTGCGCCTTGGCGAGTATTTCCTGCCCAACTTCCCCACCGGCGACATGACCACCGAAGACTTCCTGGTCATGAAGTCGAAGGAAGGGCTGGAGGAGCGGCTGGCCTTCCTGTTCCCGGATCCGGCGGTGCGGGCCGAGCGTCGTCCCGAGTATGACGAGCGTCTCGACATCGAGCTCAAAGTGATCAACCAGATGGGCTTCCCGGGTTACTTCCTCATCGTGATGGAGTTTATCCAGTGGTCCAAGGACAACGGCATCCCCGTCGGTCCGGGCCGGGGCTCGGGGGCGGGGTCGCTGGTGGCCTATGCCCTCAAGATCACCGACCTGGATCCGCTGGAATTTGACCTGCTGTTCGAACGTTTCCTGAACCCCGAGCGGGTCTCCATGCCCGACTTCGACGTCGACTTCTGCATGGACAGGCGCGACGAGGTGATCGATCACGTCTCCGAGATGTACGGCCGGGAGGCGGTATCCCAGATCATCACCTTCGGCAGCATGGCGGCCAAGGCGGTGGTGCGGGACGTCGGCCGGGTGCTGGGCCACGCCTACGGTTTTGTGGATCGCATCTCCAAGCTGATCCCGCCGGATCCGGGCATGACCCTGGCCAAGGCGTTCGAAGCCGAGCCCAAGTTGCCGGAGCTCTACGAGCAAGACGAGGAGGTCAAGGACCTCATCGACATGGCCCGCCGCCTGGAAGGGGTGGTGCGCAACGCCGGCAAGCACGCCGGTGGCGTGGTGATCGCGCCTACCAAGATCACCGACTTCGCGCCGCTCTATTGCGACGACGAGGGGCATCATCCGGTCACCCAGTTCGACAAGAACGACGTGGAGTACGCGGGCCTGGTGAAGTTCGACTTCCTGGGGCTGCGAACGCTCACCATCATCGACTGGGCCCTTGGCATGATAAACCCCCGTCTTGCCAAAGAGGGCAAGCCGCCGGTGGACATCGCCGCCATCCCCATCGACGACAAGAAGTCGTTCGCCCTCTTGCAGCGTTTCGAGACCACGGCGGTGTTCCAGCTCGAATCCCGCGGCATGAAGGACCTCATCAAGCGGCTGCAGCCCGACTGCTTCGAAGACATGATCGCGCTGGTGGCCCTGTTCCGTCCGGGCCCGCTTCAGTCGGGCATGGTGGACAACTTCATCGAGCGCAAGCACGGCAAGGAGGCCATCTCCTACCCGGACGAGAAGTGGCAGCACGAAAGCCTCAAACCCATACTCGAGCCCACCTACGGCATCATCCTCTACCAGGAGCAGGTGATGCAGATCGCCCAGACCCTGGCGGGGTATACCCTGGGTGGCGCGGACATGCTGCGCCGGGCCATGGGCAAGAAAAAACCCGAAGAGATGGCCAAGCAGCGGGCGGGCTTCGAGGAGGGGGCGGTCAAGAACGGCGTCGACGGCGAACTGGCGATGAAGATCTTCGATCTGGTGGAGAAGTTTGCGGGCTACGGCTTCAACAAGTCCCACTCCGCTGCCTATGCGCTGGTCTCTTACCAGACCCTCTGGCTCAAGACCCATTTCCCGGCGGAGTTCATGGCGGCGGTGATGACCGCGGACATGGACAACACCGACAAGATAGTGACCCTGGTGGACGAGTGTCAGCGCATGGGGCTGACCGTGATCCCGCCGGACGTCAACACCGGTCGCTACCGCTTCAGCGTCAACGAGGACGGCCACATCGTCTACGGCATCGGCGCGGTGAAGGGAGTAGGGGAAGGGCCCATCGAGGCGATCCTGGACGCGCGGGATCGGGACGGTCCGTTCCGCGACCTGTTCGATTTCTGCAACCGGGTCGACATCAAGAAGCTCAACAAGCGGGTGATGGAGAAGCTCATCCTCTCCGGCGCCATGGACAGGCTCGGCCCCCACCGCGCCGCCCTGATGGCGACCCTGGAGGAGGCGATGCGCGCCGCCGAGCAGCACGCCAAGGCCCAGGCGGTGGGGCAGGTCGACATGTTCGGCGTGCTCACCGAAGAGATCGACGACGTCAAGAAGGCGTTCGCCAACGTGCCGCACTGGCCTGACAAGGTGTGGCTGGAAGGGGAGCGCGAGACCCTCGGGCTCTACCTCACCGGTCACCCCATCAACCAGTACAGCAGCGAGCTGCGGCGCTACACCTCGGGCCGACTGTGCGATCTGCATCCCACCTCCCGGGATACGGTGACCACGGCGGCGGGGTTGGTGATCGCGGCGCGCAGCATGGTGACCAAGCGCGGCAACAAGATGGGGATCTTCACTCTGGACGACAGATCCGGCCGTCTGGATGTGACCCTTTTCAGTGAAGCGCTGGAAAAATACGAAGAATTGATGCAAAAAGACCGTATTTTAGTGGTTTCTGGACAGGTCAGCTTTGATGACTTCTCCGGTGGCCTTAAAATGTCGGCCCGCGAGTTGCTGGATATCAACGATGCGAGGGAGCGTTTTGCCAGGGCAATCCGCATCTCCCTCGATGAACAACGCATTGACGAGCGCTTTTTCCCGCGTTTGTGCGAGATTTTGGAGCCCGCCCGTGCCGGAGTCTGTCCGGTTCAGGTAAACTATCGTCGCCCCGGTTCCCGGGTGCGATTGACGCTCGGTACCGAGTGGCGGGTGACGCCCACCGATCAACTGATAGATGACTTGCGAGTCCTGCTTGGACGAGAGCGGGTTGAATTGGTTTTTGATTAGAGGATCTATTGTCCCTATGAGTCTTTTTCTGGATTTTGAACAGCCGATCGCCGAGTTGCAGGCACAGATCGATGAGCTGCGCCATGTGAGCGAGCACAACAGTGCCGTGGATCTCAGCGAAGACATTCGCCGGCTGGAGAAGAAAAACGAAGAGCTGACCAAGAAGATCTTCGGCGATCTGGGTGCCTGGCAGGTATCCCAGATGGCACGTCATCCCCAGCGCCCCTACACCCTCGACTACATCGAGCAGATATTCACCGATTTCGACGAGCTGGCCGGGGATCGCGCCTATGCCGATGACAAGGCCATTGTCGGCGGCATCGCCCGTCTCGACGGCGAGCCCGTGATGATCATCGGTCACCAGAAGGGTCGCGAGACCAAGGAGAAGATCAAGCGCAACTTCGGCATGCCGCGCCCGGAAGGGTACCGCAAGGCCCTGCGCCTGATGGAGATGGCCGAGCGCTTCAAGATGCCGATCATCACCTTCATCGACACCCCGGGTGCCTACCCCGGCGTGGGTGCCGAGGAGCGTGGCCAGTCCGAAGCCATCGCCCGCAACCTGAAAGTCATGGCCGGCCTGACCGTGCCGGTGGTCTGCACCGTGATCGGTGAAGGCGGTTCCGGCGGCGCTCTCGCCATCGGCGTGGGTGATCGGGTCAACATGCTGCAGTACTCCACCTACTCCGTCATCTCCCCGGAAGGGTGCGCCTCCATCCTCTGGAAGAGCGCCGAGAAGGCCTCGGTGGCGGCGGATGCCATGGGCATCACCGCCCAGCGCCTGAAGGAGCTGAAGCTCATCGACAACATCGTCGAGGAGCCCCTCGGCGGTGCCCACCGCGACGTGGAGAAGATGGCCAAGCACCTGAAAGCGCGCATCAAGCAGGATCTGGATGCCCTGCGCCCCCTCGACAGCGAGCAACTGCTGGAGCAGCGCTACCAGCGTCTGCTGGGTTACGGCTACTGCTGATCTGCTGCTTCCAATAAAAAGTCCCCGCATGCGGGGACTTTTTTTATGGGCGACGTTTGTGGGGGGACGCCGGGGCGGGTCTCAGGGGGCGGTCAGCGCCCGGTGCATGGGGGCGGAAGCACGCCCTCCGGCAGGGCTCAGGGCCCGCCACTCCCGCCACAGCAGCCAGCACAGGGGGGGCGTCAGCAGCAGCACGGTGGCGGGCTGTGCCATCAAGACCCCGTCGCGCCCCCACCAGAGGGGCAGCAGGAAGATGAGGGGCAGCAGCAGCACCGTCTTGGCCACGGAGATGACGAGGGCCTGGCGGGTGCGGGCCATGGCCTGCAACAGCACGATGCCGAACATGACGATCCCCTCCAGGGGCAGGGCAGCGAGGTTGAGGGTCAGGCTGCTGATGGCGGCGGCGAGCAGCTCTGCGTCCTGATCACCGGTGTAGAGCATGGCGACCGGCTGCGGCAGCAGCTGGACAATCAGCCAGACCCCCAGGCCATAGACCAGGGTGATCTTGAGCCCCATCGCCATCAGGAACTGGAGGTCGCGATGGCGCCCGGCCCCGGCTGCCTGGCTCACCAGGGGCTGGATGCCAAACGCCAGTCCCTGCAGGATGACGATGAAGACCGCCTCCGTGTATCCCGCCACGGTGAAGCCCGCCAGATCCTTGACCGTACCGTGCACCATCAGCTGGCTGTTGTGCAGCAGCAACAGCAGCCCCAGATTGAACTGGGCGATGAGGCTCGGCAGCCCGGTGAAGAGCAGGTTCGGCATGGCCGGGAAGCGGGGCACCAGCTGGCGCCAGGTCAGCCGCAACCGGGCGTGGCGGGTGAAGAAGTACCCCAGGCCGAGCAGGCTGACCATGGCCTCCGAGAGGAGGGTGGCCTGGGCTGTGCCGGTGAGGCCGAGCCCGAGCCGGCCCACCATGATGTAGTTGAGCAGGATGTTGAGGAGGGCGCCGCCGCTCACCAGTACCATGGCGAGGCGAGGGCGGCCGTCGTTGCGAAGCAGGTAGGGCACCGCCAGGTTGCTGGCGAGCAGCAGGGTGCCACCGCCAATCCAGGTGAGGTAGTCGCTGGCCTGCTGCCAGGTGTCGGTGCCGGGGGCCATTCCCAGGGCCTGCAGGATATCGGTGTGCCAGTGGTGCAGCAGCAGCGGCGCTACCGTGCCCAGGATCAGCAGCAGCCAGAGGGCGCTGACCAGAGCCTGGCGGGCCAGAGCGAGGTTCCTGGCGCCCTGCTGGAAGGAGATGGCGGTGGCGGCCCCCATGGCGATCATGGCGGCAAGGCCGATGAGCACCATGATGACCGGATAGACCAGGTTGATGCCGGCAAGGCCGGCGGCCCCCACGTAGTGGCCGACGAAGATGCCGTCTACCAGGTAGTAGGCGCCGGAGACCAGCATGGCCATGACGGAGGGGAGGGCATAGCCCCAGAAACGGCGGGCCATGGCCCGTTGACGCAGACGGAAGTAGGCGGACATATCTGTACTCGGGAAAAGGGCCGGAATCGAGCAGACAGTCTAGTTTATTATGGTTTAATTGATAATCAGGCTTTAATTTGATGGATTGCTGAATAAATTTCATCAATCAACGGATCCTGTGATACTCCTTCAGCATGTCGATCAGGGCTCGCAGCCCTTGCCCCAGCTGGTGCCGGCCCGGATAGAAGAGGTTGAACCCGGCAAAGCTGGGGCTCCAGTCATCCAGCACGCTTACCAGCCGCCCCGATGCCAGGGCGTCGAACACCTCCCCTTCATGGCAGTAGGCGAGCCCGAGCCCCGCCTCGGCCGCCCCCAGGTAGAGCGCGGGCGTGCTGGTGGTGAGCGGGCCCGTCACTTCGATCTCAAGCAGTTCCCCCTCGGCGGCAAAGGCCCAGCGATAGTGGTGATGGGGCGTGAGCCGATAACCGATGCAGTCGTGCTGGCGCAGATCCGAGGGGTGGCGAGGGGTGCCACGCCGCGCCAGATAGTCGGGGGAGCCCACCACCAGATAGCGCTGCTGCGGGCCCAGGGGAACCGAGATCATCTCCTGGGGCAGCAGGTCGCCGTAAAAGAGGGCGGCGTCGTAGCCATCCTCGATGAGGCGGGGCATCAGCTCCAGCTCTTCCACCTCCACCTGCATGCGCGGGTAGCGCACCAGATAGTCGATGAGCACCGGGGCCAGCACCTCCTGGATGGCGGCTCGCGGGGCACAGAGCCTGAGCCTGCCCACGGGTTCGCCCGCGTGGCGCGTCAGCTCCGCCAGCGCCGCCTCCAGTTGCCCCAGGGTTGGCAGCACCTGGGCCAGCAGCCGTTCGCCCGCTTCGGTCGGCACCACGGCCCGGGTGCTGCGATTGAGCAGCCTGACGGCCAGGCGACTCTCCAGCCCTTTGAGGGCATGACTCAGGGCCGAGGCGGAGACCCCGAGCTCGAGGGCGGCCTTGCTGAAACTGCGGTGACGGGCGACGGCGGCAAACACGGCCAGCTCGGAGAGATCGGTGCGGGAGAGGGTCATGGTCGGTACGCAGAAAAAGGGCGGACACAAAGGGTACGCCATGGGGCGACGGGAGACAATCGGGGGCAACGAGGGGGTTGTGACGAAATTGTTGCGCGTTTCAAGGGTGAGGTGGATCACACCAAAAAGCTTATATGTTAAAAAAAAATCGCAATATGGCGATTCAAGTGTGATCTGAAGCGACGGAAAGGCGATTCCAATCAAACTTTGGTTGATTAATTCAAAAAAACGCTGTGATTAATAGGGCCTTTTAACTAGAGTCATCTCATCGGATGAGGTGAGCGTTATCCCGTTGTTAACGAGCGAGCACGATCCCCTCTGTATTACGACTCCCCGCCCGTGTTTGTTGCAATCAGGTTGCCACAGGGAGTGGCGGCCGGATGGCCGGGGCGGAGGAACAAACAGGACGAATAGCTGGAGTTCCAGGGAAAGGAACCGGGCCCAGGCCCACTGACAAGTTAAGATCCCACTTTCCTTGATGACAGGAACACCCCTATGTCTGACATGAACATTGCAGTTGAAGGCAGCTTGAGCAAAGCCTCCTCCCGTGGCATCAACAAGGCCGACGTGGTCTGGATGCTGGGTCTGTACGGTACCGCCATCGGCGCCGGTGTCCTCTTCCTGCCGATCAATGCCGGTGTCGGTGGCCTGTGGCCGCTGGTCGCCATGCTGATCCTGGCCCTGCCGCTGACCTTCTTCGCCCACCGTGGCCTGACCCGCTTCGTGCTGTCCGGCTCCACCCGTGACGGCGACATCACCGAGGTGGTGGAAGAGCACTTCGGCAAGACCGCAGGCAAGTTCATCACCCTGCTCTACTTCTTCGCCATCTACCCCATCCTGCTGATGTACTCCGTGGCCATCACCAACACCGTCGAGAGCCTGATGGTGCACCAACTGGGTATGACGGCACCTCCCCGTGCCATCCTCTCCCTGGTGCTGATCCTGGGTCTGATGGCAATCGTTCGCCTGGGCGGCCAGGTCATCGTCAAGGCGATGAGCGTGCTGGTCTTCCCGTTCGTGGTCACTCTGATGGGCCTGGCGCTCTACCTGATCCCGCACTGGAACGGTGCCATCATCACCGAAGCCCCGGCGCTGGGTGAGGCCTTCAACGGCGACTTCATCAAGACCCTGTGGCTGGCCATCCCGGTGATGGTGTTCTCCTTCAACCACTCCCCGATCATCTCCTCCTTCGCGGTGGACAACAAAGGCCGCTACGGCGCCAACGCCGAGAAGAAGTGCAGCAACATCCTGCTGGGCGCCCACGTCATGATGGTGATGACGGTAATGTTCTTCGTGTTCAGCTGCGTGCTGAGCCTCTCCCCGGCTGACCTGGCGGCGGCCAAGGAGCAGAACATCTCCATCCTCTCCTACCTGGCCAACCACTTCGACAACCCGGTGATCGCCACCGTGGCACCGCTCATCGCCATGGTTGCCATCAGCAAGTCCTTCCTGGGTCACTACCTGGGTGCGCAAGAGGGCATGAACGGCCTGATGGCCAAGTCCCTGCGCGAGAAGGGCAAGAACGTCGACGTCAAGCAGCTGAACAAGGTGACCGCGGTCTTCATGATCCTGACCACCTGGGCCGTGGCCACCATCAACCCGAGCATCCTCGGCATGATTGAAGATCTGGGCGGCCCCATCATCGCCATGCTGCTCTTCCTGATGCCGATGTACGCCATCGCCAAGGTGCCGGCCATGCGCAAATATGCCGGCAACCTCAGCAACGGCTTCGTCACCCTCATCGGCCTCATCGCCATGTCCGGTATCATCTACAAGCTGATTGCCTGATGACAGCGTTCATCCCTGTGAGAAAGCCGCCCCCCGGGGCGGTTTTTTTATGGGCACAAATGCTTAACAAAGCGGTGGTGGCGGCCTAACATGGCGGGATGTTTTTCTAGACGGGACAACAGGATATGTCTGGGTTGAAAAAGGATCTCGGGCTCTGGCAGGGGATGGGGCTGCTCGCCACCTCCCTGCTCGGTACCGGGATCTTCGTGGTACCGGCCACCGCCGCCTCGCTGGCGGGAGGGGCGTCGCTGTGGGCCTGGTTGCTGCTGATTGCCCTGGTGCTGCCCATCGCCTTTACCTTCGCCCGCCTCGGGCGGCGTTATCCCCACGCGGGTGGCGCGCCCCATCTGATTGGCCTCGCCTTTGGCAACGGCGCCGAGCGCTTCTCCGCTTTCCTGTTTCTGGCGGTGCTGCCGGTGGGCCTGCCTGCCGCCCTCACCATCGCCGCCGGTTTCTGGCACGCCCTGTTCGACATGGGGGAGTGGACCCTCTGGGGCATCCAGCTGCTCACCCTGCTCGGGGTCTTTCTGCTGGGGCTGCGGGGAGCGCGCTCCTCCGGCAACCTGCAACTGCTGATCGCCCTGGCCATTCTGGGGCTCACCCTGCTTATCTGGGTCAAGGGGGATCTCAGCTGGCGCGATGCCGCCCAGCCTCTGCCAACGGCGAGCGAATGGCCCGCCATGGGCTCGGCGCTGGCGGTGATGTTCTGGTGTTTCGTGGGGCTCGAGGCCTTCGCCCACATGGGGGAGGAGTTCAAGCGGCCAGAGCGGGACTACCCCCTTGCCCTGCTGGGGGGCGTGCTGCTGGCGGGGCTCATCTACTGGGTGCACTCGCTGGTGGTGCTCAAATATGACCTCTACGGGGACGAGGCGACCAATGCCACCGCCATTCCGGCCCTGCTCTCCCTGTTGTTCGGCCCCACCGCCAAGTGGCTGGTGGCGGTGCTGGGCTATCTCTCCTGCTTCGCCAGCATCAACATCTACCTGCAAGGTTTTGCGCGCCTTATCTGGAGCATGGCGCGGGAGGGCAAACTGCCGGTCTCCCTCTCTCGCCTCTCGGCCCGGGGCGCTCCCCTGCATGCCCTTGCCTGGGTGCTCGCCATCTGTTTCGTCTCCATCACCCTGATCCTCTGGCTGCGTCTGCCCCTCGATGCGCTGATCCGCTACGCCAACGGCAACTTCGTGCTGGTCTATCTGCTCTGCATGGCGGCCGGCTGGCGCTTGTTGTCGGGGACCGGCAAGGGGCTGGCGGGCCTCAGCGTGCTGCTCTGTGCCCTGGTGCTGCTGGCCCTCGCCACCCAGGTGCTCTATGCCGTCGTGCTGAGCTTGGGGTATGGCGGCTTCTCCCTGTGGCGGCGCAGACGCCGCCGCTCGGCGTCCGATGAGGGTGTCTGCGCCATCAAGTAACTCCCGAAAAAAAGCCCCGCAGTGCGGGGCTTGTTGTTGCGGGTCACAGGCTGGCGGGCAGGTCGCTGCGCAAGATGGCGTAGTGGCGCAGGGAGATGAAGCCATCCCCCTTGCGCTCGCACTCACGCGCCGTGCCCTCGTAGTGAAAACCGGCCCGCTCCAGCAGGCGGGCGGAGGGGAGGTTGGGCTCCTCCACCACCGCCAGCAGCCGGTGCAGGTCGGTGGTGCGGTAAGTGAGCGGGAGCCAGAGTTGCAGCGCCGCGCTCATCACCCCCTTGCCCCAGTGTTCGGGATAGAGCCAGTAGCCCAGCTCGGCACACCGGTGAGTCGGGTCGGCATCGTTGTAGCCGATGGCCCCCAGCGGCTCGCCCGTGTGCCGGTCGCGAATGAGATGCCAGGCGCCACGGCCGGTACGGGTCAGCTCGGCATACCAATCCATCTGTGCCCGGCATGCCGCCAGGCTGTCGTAGCTGACGCCGTAGTAGGCGACGACCCGGGGATCGGAGAGGCCGCGATAGATGTGAGGCAGGTCGGTGTCGGTGACGGGATCCAGCCTGATGTGGGGTGGTGCTGATGTCATGATGACTCCTTGCGGCCAGCCGTGGCTGGCCGCGTGTGTTGCGTCATAAGAGATGGATGAGCCGGGCTGGCGTCAGGCAAACCCGAGCCGCTCGGCAAGGCGCGCCAGCTCGTCACGCCACTGCTGCTGCAGGCGCGGGGTCTGGTGCCTGGGCTTGCGGGCCAGATCGGCGGCGAGCAGGGCATCGAGCTCATACCAGCGCGCCAGCAGCGCCTCTTCGTCATCCCCCGTGGCGGCCGCGGTCTGCGGGTCACCTGATCGAGCCGGGCTGCCCGCCTGCGGCAAGGGGGCATCGCCCAGCAGCTCGGCATAGGCCCGCTCGGCACTGTGGGCCTCCTGGATGCGCCCGTCCTGTATCAGCCAGAAGCGGTTGCAACTGCGCTCGATCAGCTCCCGGTCGTGGGAGACCAGCAGCACGCCCCCGGGGAAGGCGGCAATCGCCTCGGCCAGCTCCTCCTTGCCCGCCAGATCCAGGTGATTGGTGGGTTCGTCGAGCCAGAGCATGTGGTGGCTGCCGAGGGACAGGGCGAGGAACAGCAACCGTGCCCGCTCGCCCCCGCTCAGGGTGTGCACCTGCTGGCCGTGGCGGGCATAGGGGAAGCCCGCCCGGATCAGCGCCTGTCGCCGCGTCACCTCAGGCAGAGGGGCCAGGGGGTACAGCGCGTCGCTCAGGGTGGCGTCGTCAGCCAGCTGCTGCAGGGACTGATCGTAATAGGCGATGCTGGCGCCGGGGTGGCAGTACCAGCCCGCCTGCGGACTCTGCATGGTCAGTTCGCGCCAGCACTGGCGCAGCAGGGAGGACTTGCCGGTGCCGTTGGCACCGAGTAGGGCAACCCTGTCCCCCGCTCGCAGCCAGAGCCCCTCGGCACGCAGCAGCGGCGGCAGTGCCGGTGCCGGCGATACGTCGAGGGCCTCCAGTCGCAGCAGGGTGTCGGCAGGCAGGCTCACTCCGCGCAGCTCGAGCCGCCAGGGGGCCAGCGCCGCCACCTGGCTCTGCTCCTCCTGCAGGCGGGCGATGCGCTTTTCCATGGACTTGGCCTGGCGCACCAGCTTCTCGTTGTCATGCTCCCGCCCCCAGATGGCGAGGCGCTTGCTGCTGGCGCTCAGGCGGTCTATCTCCTTTTGCTCATCCGCCCGGCGCAGGCGGGCCTGCTCATCCTCGGCAGCCAGCGCCGCCCTGGCCTGGCTGCAGGGCAGGGCGAAGCGGTGCAACTGGCCATCTCGCAGGATCAGGGTCTGATCCGTGACGCGGTCCAGCAGGCGAGCGTCGTGGGAGACCAGCACGAAGGCGCCGCGCCAGCCCAGCAGAAACTGCTCGAGCCAGAGCAGGGCGGGCAAGTCCAGGTGGTTGCTGGGCTCATCGAGCAGCAGCAGGTTGGGTTGGCGCAGCAGGGCGCGGCCTATCTGCAGCCGGCTGTGCTGGCCACCGCTCAGTGCACTGACCTGCAATGTGGCCTGGGCCTCCAGCTGCAGTTCGGCCAGCAGCTTGTCCACCTGCCATTCGGCGGCGGGGTCGTTGCCGAGCGCATCCAGCAGCACGGCGCGGGTGCTGAGGGTGGAAAGCCCGGCGGGCAGTTGCTGGGCCACGAACTCGCAGCGGCAGGCGGCGGCCTGCACGACCCGGCCGGCCTGGGGCGTGCGCTCGCCCGCCAGCAGCGCGAGCAATGTGCTCTTGCCGCAGCCGTTGGCGCCAATCAGGCCGAGTCGGTCGCCTGCGCGAATGCCGAGTTCGAGGTGATCAAATAAGGGAAGGTGCCCCGCACTCATCTGCAGGGAATGGGTACTCATCAGGGTTGTCATGCTCTTGCTCTCTTAAATCGCGGGATAGGAAATCCCTGTCATCAGGAGCGCTGGCGACAACGGTAGAGTCGAGAAAGGTCTCGGTATGGAAGGGAGTCGGCTTTGCTCGAACCCGCTATCGCAGCGCGATGGTATGCAGGCAAGAGCACTTGAATGTGCCGAACAGGCGAGCCGAGAACATCGGACACGCTTGGATAACCATTTTTTACCTCCTTGTGTTTCGTTATGGCAGGGTGCGGCGATTATAGGCACAGAAAAAAACAGTCGTCCATCCGCCCTGTGGGGGGCCGTGGGCACCGCATCGGGAGGTGCGGGGTAAAAAACGCCCCGTGATACGGGGCGTGGGGGGTCAGTCGCGGGGGGTCTTGAGGGCCTCAATCACATCGTCACTGGGGGCCAGTCCCTCCACGTGGTTGAAGCTCTCCAGCCCCTCCTGGGGATTGATGGTGAGGGCGTCGGCGCTCAGGTAGCTGCCGCTGCCGGCGCTCTCCACCACGACGATGACTTCAGGCTGCTTGTCGCCGTTGAGATCCAGCAACTTGATCTCCTTGATGCTGCCATCGCGCGGCAGCACCTTGCCGTCGATGAACTGATCCAGCGGAAACTGGGGGTTGGCACCGGAGTAGAGGCGCACGTCGTAGCTGCCGGTGGAGGCGGGCTCGCCGCGCCCTTCGCTGACGGTCACCACCTGGCCGGAGGGGAGCGTCAGCTGCTTGAAGAAGCCATCCGCCGCCTGGCTGGCGAGGGGCAGGGTGAGCAGGCCGAGAGTAAGGAATAAGGCTTTCATGGAGAGGACCCTTGTTGCTGCTTATGTGTCTGTGACGGGCAGGGGACGCTTCCCTGCCACGTCGGAAGCGGGCAGGGGGCCGCTGGTCGGCCGCCCCCTGCCCGGGTTGTCATCACCATATCTTGACCCGTTTGGCCGGGTCCAGATAGAGCTTGTCGCCGGGCTGGATCTTGAACGCCTCGTAGAAGGCGGGGATGTTCGGTACCACGCCGTTGACCCGGTATTCCGGCGGCGAGTGGGGATCCGAGGCGAGCAGCATCTGCATCAGCTCGGGGCGATACATGCCCTTCCACACCTGGGCCCAGCCGAGGAAGAAGCGCTGCTCGCCGGTAAAACCGTCCAGCACCGGGGCCTCCTTGCCATCCAGGGAGAGCAGGTAGGCCTTGTGGGCGATGGTGAGGCCGCCGAGATCGCCGATGTTCTCCCCCAGGGTAAACTGGCCGTTGACGTACTGGCCCTTGATGGGCTCGAAGCGGTTGTACTGGGCCACCAGCCGGCTGGTGCGGAAGCGAAACTCCTTGAGATCCGCCGGCGTCCACCAGTCGCGCATCACGCCGTCACCGTCGGATTTGGCCCCCTGATCATCAAAACCGTGGCCCATCTCGTGGCCGATCACCCCGCCGATGGCGCCGTAGTTGACCGCATCGTCCGCCGTCATGTCGAAGAAGGGGGGCTGCAAAATGGCGGCCGGGAAGACGATCTCGTTGTTGCTCGGGTTGTAGTAGGCGTTCACCGTCTGGGGGGACATGTGCCACTCGTCCCGATCGACCGGCTTGCCGAGGCGCGCCAGGTTGTCGGCGTATTCGAAGGCGCGGGCCCGCTGCAGGTTGCCCACCAGATCGTCGGGGCGAATGGTGATGGCGCTGTAGTCCTTCCACTTGTCCGGGTAGCCTATCTTGGGTCTGAACTTGGCGAGCTTCTCGAGGGCCTGGGTCTTGGTGGCCGGGGACATCCAGTCCAGCTCCTGGATGCTCTGGCCGTAGGCGGTGCGCAGGTTCTCCACCAGCTGCTCCATACGGGCCTTGGCCGCTGGCGGGAAGTAGCGCTCGACATAGAGCTTGCCCACCGCCTCCCCAAGATTGTTGTCCAGTACCCCGAGGGCCCGCTCCCAGGAGGCGCGCTGCTTGGGCGTGCCGCTCAGGGCGGTGCCGAAGAAGGCAAAATTCTGGGCATCGGTCTGGCTGTCGAGGTAGGGGGCGTAATCGGTGATGAGCTGCCACTTGAGGTAGGCCTGCCAGTCAGCAACCGGGGTCTGCTGCATCACCTCGTTCAGAGCCGAGAGATAGGTGGGCTGGCCGATGACCAGGCTCTGCTGCCCCGCAAGGCCGGCCTGGGCCAGGTAGGCGTCCCAGTCGATGGCGGGGGCGAGGCGCCCCAGCTCGCTCACCGGTCCCTTGTTGTAGTTCTTCTCTCTGTCCCGCAGGGCCACGTTGTCCCACTGGATCTGGGCGAGCCTGGTCTCGAGGGCCAGGATGCGTTTCGCCTTGGCCTGGGCATCCGTCTCACCGAAGCGGGTCAGCATGGCGGCGATGTGTTGCTCGTACTTGTGCAGCAGCGCCTGGCTGTTGGGGTCGCGCTTGAGGTAGTAGTCCCGATCCGGCAGGCCGAGGCCGGCCTGGTAGAGGTAGACGGCATAGCTGTCAGGGGCCTTGGCGTCGGCGTCAATCCAGAAACCGAAGGGGGAGCCGCCACCGGTGCGGGCGCTCTGGGCGAAGGCGCGGGCGAGATCCTGCGGCGTGCTGATCTGCTCTATCTCGCTCAGCATCGGCAGCAGGGGCGTGGTGCCCTTGGCGTTGCGGGCGGCCTGATCCAGATAGCTCTGGTAGAGGTCGTGGATCTGCTGGGCCGGGGTGCCGGCGGCGGCTTTGCCATCCAGCCCCTCCACCAGCACTCGCACGTCCGCCAGGGATTTGTCCCGCAGCAGGTAGAAGGCGCCGTCGGCGGGCCTGTCATCGGGGATCTTGGCCGTGGCGAGCCAGTGGCCGTTCACGTAGCGGAAGAAGTCGTCACCAGGCTTGACGCTGGTGTCCATGTTGGCCAGCGCAAGGCCGGAGTGTTTGTCCGGTTGGCTCGGTGCCTGACTGCAACCGGCCAGCAGGGCCAGCCCGACGAGGGTGGCCAGGATGTGTTTCTTGTTGTTCATTATGGTTTTATTCCAATTCGGGTTATATGGCTTCCTTGCCCACGCAGGGAGCGATTCACTCTAGCAGCCGGGTTAGCGCTTGATAAGCCCGACTCTGCTAAGATCGGCCTGGTCGTATTGGGGAAGCCTATGATTTCTCGTATTTATTCTCGTTTTTGTCAGACCCTGCCCACGCCGGAAGGTTCCCGCGGTCTGCTGGTGGCTTTCAGCGGCGGGCTCGACTCCACCGTCTTGCTGGTGCTGGCGGTCCGTTTTGCCCGCGCCCACGGCCTCTCCCTGAACGCCCTGCACGTTCATCACGGCCTGAGCCCACATGCCGACGACTGGGTGGCTCACTGCGAAGGGGTGTGCCGGCAACTGGCGGTGCCCCTCATCGTGGAGCGGGTGCAGCTCTGTCGGGGCAACGGGGAGAGCCTGGAGGCCCAGGCGCGGGCGGCGCGTTATGAGCGACTCGCCACCCACCTGGGGGAAGGGGAGTGGCTGCTCACCGCTCACCATCAGGACGATCAGCTGGAGACCCTGCTGCTGGCGCTCAAGCGGGGTGCCGGTCTGCGCGGGCTGGCGGGCATGGTGGCGAGCCAGCCTTTTGCCGCAGGCCATCTGTTGCGCCCCTTGCTCGACATGAGCCGGGCCGAGCTGGCGGAAGCCGCGCAGTCACTTCCTTATGGCTGGGTTGAGGATGAGAGCAACGAGGACCCGAGCTATGACCGCAACTTCCTGCGCCAGCAGATCATTCCCCTGCTCAAGGACCGCTGGCCCGCCATGGCCCGGACGACGGCGCGCACCATGGCCCTGTGCGCCGAGCAGGAGGCGCTTATCAGCGAGCTGGCCGAGGCGGACTGGCAGGCGGTGGGTGAGGGAGAAGGGCTGCGCATTGACGGACTCCTCTCCCTCTCCCCCGTGCGGCGTAACAACCTGCTGCGCCACTGGATCCGCCGCCAGGGGGGGGAGATGCCCTCCCGCGAGCTGCTGGGCCTGCTGTGGCAGGAGGTGGCGCTGGCGCGCGATGACGCCAACCCCAGGCTGAGCTTGCAAGGGTTGGCGTGCCGCCGCTATCAGGGGCGCCTGTACCTGGTGGCGCCGGATCTCGCCCCCCGCGAGGAGGTGCTGCCCATCGGGATGGAAGAGACGCTCACCCTGCCGGACGGGCTCGGGCAGTTCAGGCTCTGGAGAACGGATGGCGAAGGGTTGCGGACACCGAGGGGGGACGAGCCGCTCTCGGTGCGTTTTCAGGTCGCCCCCGGCGTCATGCTGAAACCGGTGGGGCGGGTGGGCAGCCGGCGGCTCAAGAAGCTGCTGCAAGAGTACGGGGTGCCCTCCTGGCAGCGGGGGCGCATTCCCATCCTCTACTACGGTGAACAGGTGGCACTGGTGGCCGGGCTCTTTGTCTGCGACGGATTTCTGGCGCCAGAAGAGGGGGTGGCGTGGGAGTGGCGGCCCCCGTCCCCCAGGATACGAATTGACATCGCAGAGTGACAGGGGGCCGGGAGGCGAAAGGGTTATGCCCTATTCGGGCAGGCCGGAGCCCCCGGCTTTCTTGCGGGCGTAGAGATGGGTATCGGCCGTCTCGTAGAGGCGCTGCACATCCATGCCAGACTGCCAGCTGGCGGCTCCCAGGCTGCACCCCACAGAGAAGGTGCTGAGCTCCTTGTGGCTGTGGAGCACATGTTGCAACCGCAGCCAGACCGGGCGCCAGGCCTCGGGGTCCGCGGGCTGCAGCAGCAGGGCAAACTCGTCACCGCCGAGGCGAAACGCCTGATCCGTCCCGCGAATGCACCCCTGCAGCAACTGGGCGAAGCGGCTTAGCACCAGGTCGCCCACCGGGTGGCCCCAGGTGTCATTGACCTGCTTGAATCTGTCGAGATCCAGCAGCACCAACACCAGGCCGTGGGGTTCCCGGCTGTGTTGCTCCACCGCCCGGCCGATGGCCTCATCGAAGTAGGCGCGATTGCCAAGCCCGGTCAGGTGGTCGAGCCGCACCTGCTGTTCCAGCCGATCCAGCCGCAGATAGAGGGGCAGGGGGAGACTGAACAGCTGATGATATTGCTCAAGCAACCGCCTCTGGCCGTCGCTCAGGGGGTGCTCCAGCTCGTAGTGCAACTGGCCGAGCAACTGCTCGTGTCGTCCCCGCAGCTCGAAGCGATAGGCATGCAGGGTCAGCCTGGCCTGGGGCGGGTGCGAGATGAGAGGATGGGGCTGGCCACAGTCGAACTGGAGCGAGTGGATCCGGACAATGTTTGCCACCCGCTCGGCAAAGATTGCCAGCAGGGCGTCAAGATCCCGTTGCCCCAGCAACTGCTCTATCTGCTGATAGCGGTCCTGCCCGGTCAAGGGCGCAAGCCGCTCCATCTGCTGTACCCACTGCTCTATGCCATGTCCGAAGCCGTTCAATGACGATGTGTTTTCCACGTTACAGCCCTTACACCTCTCCATTCATTGCGCAGGCTCTTGCAAGCCCTGTGCCTAAAATATGTCCGATGAAAAACAAGGGGGCTGGCTAGGCTTAACGGGATGAAACGTGAGGGGAAATCCCTGCCGCTGAGCGAGTGCCGTGCCATATGGGGAGCGGGCGCTGTACTTGCTGTGTCAGGGAAGAGGGCGCCGGGCAGATGAAGGAGAGGGATGGGTGTACGCCGATGTGTTGATCCTGCTGATCTTCGCCGTTGTGCTGGTGGCCATTTTCCGGCGCCTCGGCCAGCCGGTGATCCTTGCCTATCTGTTTGCCGGCATGCTGCTCGGCCCCCATGGCGTGGCCATCGTCACGGGTCAGGCCATGATGCAGACCATAGGAGAGCTTGGCATTGTGTTCCTGATGTTCTCCCTCGGGCTCGAGTTCTCCCTGCCGCGTCTGCTCGCCATGCGCAAGCTGGTGTTGGGGGTCGGCAGCCTGCAGGTGCTGCTCACCTCACTGCTGTTTTTCGGGCTCGGCTGGTGGTGGGGGCTGAGCCTGGCCCAGGCGCTGGTGGTATCAGGCACCCTGGCGCTCTCCTCCACCGCCGTGGTGATCAAGCAGCTCGGCGAGCTCAAGCAGCTCCATACCCGGCGAGCCCAGCTCGGGGTGAGCGTGCTGCTGTTCCAGGATCTCGCCGTGGTGCCCCTGCTGGTGATGATCCCCATCCTGGCCCAGCCCGAGGTGCAGGGCAGCGCCCTGCTGGCGGAGGTCGCCTGGGCCTCCCTCAAGGGGTTGTTTGCGCTATCCGTGCTGCTGGCGGTGGGGAAGTGGCTGCTGCCCATGCTGTTTTTCGAGGTGGCGCGCGCACGTTCAGACGAACTCTTCGTACTGAGTGCCCTGCTGGTGGCATTGCTGGCGGCCTCCCTGACCCAGTGGATGGGGCTCTCCATGGCGCTCGGTGCCTTTCTGGCGGGCATGATGCTGGGGGAGTCCCACTATCGTCATCAGCTCGAAGTGGACATCAAGCCGTTTCGCGACGTGTTGATGGGGCTCTTCTTCATTACCATCGGCATGACCATGGACTGGGCGCTGGTGGCGGGCGCCTGGTGGCAGGTGCTGGCCTGTGTGACGGGGCTAATCCTGTGCAAGTCGCTGCTCATATTGCTGGCGGGCCGCCTGATGGGGGAGCGCAAGCGCGACGCCATGGCCGCTGGCATCATGTTGAGCCAGGTCGGGGAGTTCGGTTTTGTGCTGCTGGCGCTGGCGAGTCATCACGGCTTGCTGGATCACCAGCTGGTCTCTCTGCTCATCGGCATCGGTGTCATCTCCATCGCCCTCACCCCCTGGCTGGTGTTGCGGGCGCTGGGGCTTGCCCACTCCCTCACCGACAGTGCCCTGCTCTCTCGCGCCGAGGTGGCCCAGTCGGGCCTGAGCAAACACCAGCACGTCATCATCGCCGGGTTCGGACGCACCGGCCAAACCTGTGCCCGCTTTCTCAAGCTCGAAGAGATACCTTTCCTGGCCCTGGATCTCGATCCCGAGCGGGTGAGTGAGGCGAAGCTCGCGGGGGAGCAGGCCGGCGCCTTCGAGGTGATCCCCGAATCCCAGGAGGGAGCCCTGATGCTGGTCTCCCACCTGCTGCTCAACTGCGACATTCCCATCGGCCGGGTGATCCGGCGCATGGAGCACGAGCGCAGCAGCCAGTATCGCTTTCTGCACGGTTTCTACTGGGGCGGCAAGAGTGCGGGCAATCTGGAGACGGATCAACTGCTCGAGCGGCTGCATCCCGTGCTGCTGCACGACCAGGCCTGGGCGGTGGGACACAGGGTGCGGGATCTCGCCCTGGGAGAGGTGCGCATCAAGGCGATTCATCGCGGGGAGCGCAGCCTGGATCCCAGGCGCGAGCTGGTGCTGGCGGCGGGAGATACCCTGGTGCTCTTCGGCACGGCCGTGGCCATGGAACAGGCCGAGCAGCGCCTGCTGGAGGGACGCTAGGATCTCCTTCCCATGAGATAAGGCCCCTCAGGCCTCTTCGCGAAATTGCACCTGCCTCCCGCTGCCCGGCAGGTCGAGGAAGGCCTCGATGCGCTGGCGGTGATCCAGCGCGTCCTGGTATCCCAGCTTGATGAGCCGCTGGCAATAGCCGGGGTCAAACATCAGGAAGCTGGCCAGGCTGCTGCTCTCTTCGCCGTTGACCCCGAGCACTCGCAGCAGACGGCGCAGCTGGGTCGGCAACCGTGGGAGGTATTCGAGGGCGATGAGGTCGAGATCCTGGCTGGGGCG
This sequence comes from Aeromonas sp. R5-1, assembly GCF_040908265.1. Taxonomy (NCBI): domain Bacteria; kingdom Pseudomonadati; phylum Pseudomonadota; class Gammaproteobacteria; order Aeromonadales; family Aeromonadaceae; genus Aeromonas; species Aeromonas sp. R5-1. The sequence goes on along the minus strand of NZ_JBFODJ010000125.1, from coordinate 2,942 downwards.
GATCACGCAGGTCTCCACCTGGCGCAGTTTCAGTCGACTGCGCTCCCGTGCCGGAATGAGGGAAAGGGTCTGGTTGATGCGCCCGAGCCGCTCCAGATCCGAATTAAGGGTGTCGGAGAAGACGGTGTTGAGCAGATGGCTCGCGATGTTGGAGCTGGTCAGGTGCCCCTGGCGGGGAGTCGGGTTCTCCCTGTGAGGGGAGTCCAGGGTCACCAGCAGGATCCTCTCCGCCCCCAGGTGGATGGCGGGACTGAGCGGGCTCAGCTGGTGGATGGAGCCATCCCCGTAGATGCGATCGCCGATGGGGGTGGCGGGAAAGACAAAGGGCAGCGCCGACGAGGCCAGCAGGTGATCCGAGGTGAGCAGGGTACGCAGGCCACGTCGTCTGGCGCGCTCCCAGGGCTGATGTTCGGCCCGCCCCTGGAAGAAGGTGGTGGAGAGGCCGTCATCATAGTCGGAGGCCGTGATGGCGATGGCCTCCAGGCTGCCGTAGAGAATGTTGTCATCGATGCGGTGATAGTCGATGAGCTGATCCAGCAGACGGCGCAGGGGGGCGTTGTCAAACAGGTGAAAGGCTCGGTTGCTCTGGGGGGTGATGAGGCCGGCAGAGCCCTGATAGAGGGTGCGCCACAGCAGTTGGCAAGGGTGGAAGTCGAAGATGTGGTGGGTCTCGAATCGTCGCCAGACCCACTCCAGCTTGCGCACCCCCAGATGGAAACAGGAGGCGTAGCACGCCAGCGCCGTGATGTTGAGAGCCCCCGCCGAGGTGCCGCACAAAATGGGGAAGGGGATGCCGATGTTGCGGGGGTAGAGTTCGGCCACCGCCTTGAGTGCGCCGACCTGATAGGCGGCGCGGGCACCACCACCAGTCAGCAGAAGAGCAGTATTGGGTCTGGCCATGAGGGTGCGCCTTATCGTGATCGCCAGGGCGGGTTGCCACCGCGCAATTCAACTATAAGACGTTGTATACCGGATAAAAATGGGCCGCACGCTCAATTTTTGCGGCCCGTTTCATTTTCAGTTTGCCAAGGGCGTCTGGCTCAGTTGATCGAAGGCGGCGAAGGCTGGAGGGCTTGCCAGAATACGGCCATGGCCGAGCCCCCGGGTGCTCACCAGCCGGGTTCTGCCATCCTGGGCCGCGCGTAGGGAGTCCCGGTGGGGGGCGAAGCGGTCTTCCTCATCGTGAACGATGAGGGCGGCGCCGCTGCGCCGGGCGAGCCGGCCAAGGGGGTCAACCGTGCTGAGCGGGTGCTGGTATTCGTGTTCTATCTCCTTGACCACCGCATCGAACAGCCGGATGGAGTAGCCGGAGCGCGCCACCATGCCGTAGAGCTGGGGCACGTAGTCGAGCACCGGGGAGATGAGCAGCAGCGGCAGCGTATCGATTGCCGGGTGACGGCTGCTGAGGGTGACGGCGCCCCCCATGCTGTGGGTGATGACGCCCTGGACGGGGCCGACTCGCTCGAGGATCTCGTCGAAAGCGCGCACGAAGCGGGGCAGGTGACCCCTGTTCCCTTCGCTCCGGCCGTGGGCGGGGTGATCGTAGGCGAGGGCCGTATAGCCCTGGGCGGCGATGTGGCTCATCAACGGATAGAACTGGCTGGCACTGCCTGACCAGCCGTGCATCAACAGCCAGACCGGCCCCTGCCCGAGCCGGTAGCTCATCAGGGTCCCTTCACTGGTGTGGATGGCCTGCTCGACCAGGCCGGTCGGGGCTGCGACGCCCCGGGTCGCCCGCTGCGGGGTGAGCAGCAGCTTGCTGGCGGTGCGCTTGGCGTGGGTGGGCGCGAGCACGTGATGCAGGCGGGTGCCGAGGCCCAGCAGCAACTTGCTCGGGCTGAAGCGGCGTGTGTTGAAGTAGATCTTGCTGCTCATGGTCATCCTGTGTCTTTTGTGTGCGAACGGTCGTGCTTTTTTGCGAATTTTTAAAAGGAAGAGCCCGTCGGGTCAGCGCCAGCTGGCCAGCAATTGTTCCACCTCGGGCCAGAAGTGGCGGGCCGGATCCTCGCTGAGCCCCAGGGCATGGAACACCTGATCCCCGAGATAGAGGCCATAGAGGCGATAGACGGCGCGCCAGGGGTCGAGATCGCTGCGCCACTCCCCTCTGGCCTGCCCCTGCACTACCTGGCGTGCCAGGTAGTCGAGCCAGAAACGGACCAGCTCGCGTGCCGCCTGCTGGACCTCACCCTCCTGGGCGGAGGTCCAGGCATCGAGGAACATGCAGCGGCCGGCAAAACTCTGGTTCCAGGCCAGCCAGGCCTGCAACAGGGCGAGCAGTTTCTCCTGCTGGGTGGCGTGTCCCTGTTGGCGCACCGGCTGGATCACCCGCTCCCGAAATACCTCGGCGGAATGGGTGAGCACGGCGATCTGCAGGTTGTCACGGGACTGGAAGTGGGCGAACAGACCGCTTTTTGACATCTCGCAAGCCGTTGCGAGGGAGCCTATGGTGAGGCTCTCCAGCCCCTGCTGGCTCGCCTGCTCGAATGCAGTCTGCAAAATGGTGTCGCGGGTCAGACGTCCCTTGCTCATCCGGCTCTCCTCTCTCTGGGCTGGCAGCATAAAGTACGACCGTGCTAATTGTCGAGCCGCAAATGGTGCAGGGAGGCCGTTTCCGGCTGCCGCGGGGTGCCAGAGAGGGGGGCTGGCTCGATACAAGCCAGCCGGGGACGAGCTCAGTCGTCCTTGATGCCCATTTGCTGCAGGGCGATGACCGCCTGGGTGCGGTGCTTGACCCCAAGTTTGCGGAAGGCGGAGTGATATGGGCTCTGATGGTGACAAGGTGCTCAACTGTCCTTGATATCCATCTGCTGGAGGGCGATGACCGCCTGGGTGCGGTGCTTGACCCCGAGTTTGCGGAAGGCGGAGTGATATGGGCTCTGATGGTGGCAAGGGGCTCAACTGTCCTTGATATCCATCTGCTGGAGGGCGATGACCGCCTGGGT
>NZ_JBFODJ010000124.1:0-17689 GCF_040908265.1 Aeromonas sp. R5-1 | reverse complement strand
TAATGCCGATCAGTTAAGGATCCATTGACCGATCCTCAGGCTGTGTAAGAATCCGAAACTCCTTGTTGGGTTTCGGATTTTTTTATGCGTATCGACCAAGCTCTCGACTTCATTCACGCCTGTCCTCCCGGAAAGTTTGAGTCCCTGTCTGACCTGCTGTCACCTGAACTGGTGCAGGCTTGCTTGGCCGAGACGGGCTCCGTCTCCTTGCGCCGACGGCGCATGCCCATGGAGCGGGTGCTATGGGCCATTATCGGGATGTCCTTGTTTCGTCATGTCCCTATGGCCCAGCTGGCCAACCAGCTCGATATCCTGTTACCCGGCGACCGGCCGTTTGTCGTCCCCAGCGCCTTCATCCAGGCGCGCCAAAAACTGGCTGACCAAGCCGTTCGACAGGTGTTCCAGCAGACCGCCACACTCTGGCATCAGCAGTGTCAGCACCCCACCTGGGCCGGCTTGCAGCTGCTGGCCGTGGACGGGGTGGTCTGGCGCACGCCCGATACTCCGGACAATGCCGGCGCCTTTGCCAAGTCGAAAACCGTCCAGGGGGAGACGCAATATCCCCAGGTCCGCATGTTGTGTCAGATGGAGCTGACCAGTCATCTGCTGACCCAGACAGTGATGGACTCCTGTGCGGTAAACGAGATGGTGTTGGCAGAGCAACTGATTGAAAAAACACCCGATAATAGCCTGACCCTGTTCGATAAGGGCTTCTACTCACTGGGGTTACTCCATGCCTGGCAACGCCAGGGCGTAGCGCGTCACTGGCTTATTCCGCTGAAAAAGGGGGCTCAATACGAGGTCATCCGCAAGCTGGGGCGGCAGGATGTGCTGGTACGCCTCAGTGCCAGTCCGCAGGCCAAGAAGAAGTGGAGCGAGTTGCCGGAGCAGTTCGAAGCCCGGCTGCTGACCCGGACGGTAAACGGCAAGGAGCGGCAGGTGCTGACCTCGCTCACCGACCCGCTGCGCTTCCCGGCCAGCGAGTTGATGGAGCTATACCAGAATCGCTGGGAAATCGAGCTGGGCTATCGGGAGATGAAACATAGCCTGCAACAGCACCGGCTGACGCTGCGCAGCAAGAAACCCGATGGAGTAAGGCAGGAGCTATGGGGCTTGGTATTGGCCTATAACCTACTGAGATATCAGATGGTTAGGATGGCGGCGAGCTTAAAGGGCTATACGGCCAGCCAGTTGAGCTTTCACATGGCATCGGTGTATCTGCTGCATGAACTCAGTTGCCTGCCGTTTGTGTCACCGGGCATGGTTCCAGGGCGTGTCGCTGAGTTGGACAAACAGGCAGAGCAGTTCAAGTTACCCGCCCGCCGAGAACGAAGTTACCCAAGGTGCATCAAAGCCAAACCACAGAAGTATGCGACGAGAAAACCTAGTAAAAACAATGCCAGTCAGGCTTAACTGACTGGCATTAGCCCAGGGCTCCCTTTTTTTGTCTGTGTCGACGAAGTTAGCCGAGCTTGGCCAGCATCGGCTTGGTCACCAGCACGATGCCCTGCTCGGAGCGGTAGAAGCGGCGTGCATCCTCGTCCGCGTTCTCCCCCACCACCAGGCCGTCTGGCAGCTTGCATCCCTTGTCCACCACCACCCGGCGCAAGCGGCAACCAGCCCCGATCTCGACCCCGGGGAAGATCACCGCCTGATCCAGGGTACAGAAGGAGTGCACCCGCACGTTGGTGAACAGCACCGAGTTGAGCACGAAGGAGCCGCTCACGATGGAGCCCCCCGCGAACATGGAGTTGATGGTCATGCCGTGCTGGCCGTTTCTGTCCTGCACGAACTTGGCCGGGGGCGACATGTTCTGGCTGGTCCAGATGGGCCAGTTCTCGTCATAGATGTCGAGCTCGGGCACCACGGAGGCAAGGTCCATGTTCGCCTCCCAGAACGAATCCAGGGTCCCCACGTCGCGCCAGTAGGGTTTTTGCCCCTCCTTGGCCCCGACACAGGACATGTTGAACGGGTGGGCAAAGGCCTTGCCCTCCCCCACGATGCGCGGGATCACGTCCATGCCGAAGTCGTGCTTGGACTCCTGGTTGTGGATGTCCTCTTCCAGCAACTGGTAGAGGTACTCCGCCTCGAAGATGTAGATGCCCATGGAGGCCAGCGAGCGATCCTCGCAGCCCGGCATGGCAGGCGGATTGGCCGGTTTCTCCACGAAGGCGCGGATCTTGCGTTGCTCGTCGATGTCCATGACGCCGAAAGCCGATGCCTCGCAGCGTGGTACCTCGATACAGGCCACCGTCACCTTGGCACCGAGGCGCACGTGATCCAGCAGCATGACGGCGTAGTCCATCTTGTAGATGTGATCCCCTGCCAGCACCACGATGTACTTGGGACCGTAGTCACGGATGATGTCGACGTTCTGGTAGATGGCGTCTGCGGTGCCGCGATACCAGTGCACCTCGTCCACCCGCTGCTGGGCGGGCAGCAGGTCGATGAACTCGTTCATCTGGTAGCGCAGGAAAGACCAGCCCGATTGCAGGTGGCGCAACAGGCTGTGGGACTTGTACTGGGTCACCACACCCACCCGGCGGATGCCGGAGTTGATGCAGTTGGAAAGCACGAAGTCGATGATACGGAATTTGCCGCCAAAGTGGACGGCGGGCTTGGCGCGGTTATCGGTCAACTGCTTCAGGCGGCTGCCCCGTCCCCCTGCGAGCACCAAGGCCATACTCTGATTCAATAGTTGCCGTGCTTTGGCGGTGTCTACGGGTTCTAGCAACATATCTACCTCTGCTCTGTTGGGGCTGTTTTCAACCCATCTTCGCTTTTTTTACAGACCATGAAAGTGTTTTCACTCACATTTAGTTGCATTCCGCCGGCGCTTTATCGTGGAGTTGCGTGAGTACTCATGTTTTGCGCCAGCGACTTGGTTAGAATTTCTACATCATGAACATCATCAAGGATGAAACGATGTTGAATAAACATGAGGGAAACCTGCTGCTGGTCAGCGCACTGGTCTGCATTCCCATGCTGCTGTTGCAGGGAGTGCTGCTCGCCCCCCCCCGCCTCACCGCTCACCCTGCTGCTGGTCCTGATGACCACCCTGACGGGATTCGCCCTGCAGCTCTTTCTCACCCACAGCGTGCGCCGTGGGGAAAAGGCGAGGCAGGAGCAACGCTGGCTGCTGGCGCTGCAGCAGCGGGATCCCGCCATGCTCGACAGCGTACAGGCACAAACGGCTCTGCGCCAGCTCCTTGCATCCTTCAATGAGGCCGAGATCGATGCCCACCGCCAGATCACCGAATTGCACAATCAGGCGACCCGGGACGAGATGACGGGGCTTGGCAACCGCCACGCCTTCCGGCGCGATCTGACCGAGCTGCTGCAACAGGAAAACACCCAGACCGCCATCCTGGTGCTCATCCGCGCCACCGAGCTCGGGACCCTCAACGCCCAGCGCGGCTTCCAGTCCGGGGATGCCTACATCCGGGACATCGCCGCCCTCATCAGCCACACCGTCAGCCGCTTCCCGGGCCACCGGGTCTATCGCATCTCGGGGGCCGATTTTGCCGTCCTGCTGCCTCCCCTGGCCCAGATCCCGCCCCATCTGCTGGGACGGGATCTGAAGCTCGCCTTCGATCGCTATCAGCACGATCACGAGCTCGAGAGCGCCGCCTACTCGGGCATGACCCGCCTGAGCAGCGAGCAGAAGATAGAGGCCATTCTGGCCCGGGCGGATCTCGCGCTGGCCCGTGCCCAGACAGAGGTGGTCAATGGCTGGGCCATCCAGCAGAACGACGAGGTGGTCGAGGTGCAGGGTCAGCGTCACTGGACCCAGGTGCTGACCGATCTGCTGGAGCAGGAGAGCATCAGCTTCACCTGCCAGCCCATCCAGCCCCTGCATCGCGGCATGCTCGCCTACCACGAGATCTATCCCCGTTTCAGCAGCAGCGACGGCACCGTGCTGCCAAGCGATACCCTGCTCGCCATGGCGCAGCGGCTGGACATGGTACTGCGCCTGACCCAGATGGTGATCCGCCACGTCATCCGCCAATACCGTGCCTTCGGAGGCCACAACAGCCGGTGGGGTCTCAATCTGCCGGGCTCCCTGCTGCAAAACAGCGCCTTTCTCATCTGGCTGGATCACCAGTTGCAAAAAGACCCCGACATCGGGGCCAACCTGGTGTTCGAGCTCGACGAGGAGCACCTGGAGCGCAACCTGACCGGGTCCAGGCGGCTGTTCGAGCTGCTCAGGCGCCACGGCAGCCGCTCGGCCATCTGCAACTTCGGCAAGGGGATCGGCTCCTTCAGCCTGTTTCGCGAGCTCAAACCCGACTACATCAAGCTGGACCCCGGTCTCATCACCGAGCTGGAGCAGGATCTCACCAACCAGCAGTTCGTGCGGATGATCGTCGACGTCTCCCATCGCATGGGCTGCCTGGTGATCGCGGAAGGGGTGGAACAGATAGGCCAGAAGCAGATGCTGCAGAGCATGTATGTGGACGGCTTGCAGGGCTACCTCATCGCCCGGCCCCAGGAGCTGGGACCGGAGATCGGTCAGATGGGGATCTTCACGGAGACGGTTTCAGCTTCAACAGGGTCAGAATGATGTCGTTGAGCTGGCGATAGCGCTCCAGCTCCTTCTGATCGTAACGGGTCGCCAGCATGGTCGGGTTGTGGCGATGCTTGAGGTAGCGGTTGATCTGCAGGCGGTTGAACCCGGCCACCTTGTAGATCTGGCCGAGCAGGGCATTGAGCTCGTCGTCCGCCAGCCCGGCCCGGGTCAGGTAATCGGGTTGGGACGGGCTCTCCTGGCGGGCCGTGACCTTCTCCAGCTGGCCACGCTCCTGCAAATAGGTGAGCCACTGCTCCACGTAGAGCGGCTTGCAGCCCCCCAGTAGATTGAAGTACCCCACGGCATCGCAGCGGCACCCGCTCAGCAGCACCAGGGCCAGCTCGTCGCTGTCACACTGAAAGCTCACCGGGCCGCTCTGGCTCCAGTCCAGCGCCTGCACCTGGATCCTCCCCTGCGCCCCCGCCTTCGTGGTCACGTCAAAGACAAACATGGCACCTCCCGATCGGCAAAGGGTTGATGATGACCCATCCCCGGGACGGGTGCAAAGGCAAATCGCCTTTTCATGGCCCATGGCGGCCATAAAAAACCGGCCCCCCGAAGGGGGCCGGTTCATCACAATCCGGCAGGACGGCAGACTCAGGCGTCCAGTTCCACCAGCGCCTTGGCCAGCTCGATGGGCTCGAGCTCCTGGCCTTCCAGATCGGCGTTCCAGTTCGGGCCGACCAGCACGTCGTCCTCGTCCAGATCGTTGATCCAGATGTCCAGGAACTCTTCGAGCTCGATCACTTCCGGCTCGTAATCCGCCCACTCGTCCACGCAGTGCAGGCGGGCATCCCCTTCGGCGGACCAGAGCGGCATCACGTCCGCATCTTCGAACTCGGCGGAGCGGCACACCACCCAGTCTTCACCGTAGCGCAGACCCCACACCTGACCCGACTCGCGGACTTCTTCGATGAACAGCTGGAAATTGGCGTCAAGATTGTCAGTTAGTTTGCTCATGGGGTCTCTCTCTTGCAAAGCAATGGCAGGCTGTCGGCCAGGCTGGCCGAGAATGGGGCAGATGGTGTCCCAAAAGCCCCCCAGACTCAAGCCTTATCCCGAAAAAGCGGGGAGAAAGGCCGTCAGATGCGATATTTCGCCACCAGGGCCCCCAGCTCGTCGCAGGCCAGCGCCAGTTGCCCGGATGCCTGCTCGGTCAGCCGGTTCTGGGCCAGGGCATCCGCCGCCAGCTGGGTGATGGCCACCAGCCGCTGGTTGATCTCCTCCGCCGCCCGGCTCTGCTCCGCCGCCGCCGTGGCAATCTGCCCATTCATGGCAGTAATGGTGTGGACGGATCCATCGATGGCATTGATGGCGACATCCGCATCGCCGGCCCTGTCCGCCGTCGCGCGGGAGAGCTGCTGCAACTGGCTGATGCCGCTGACCACCTTGCCGGCCCCCTCCTGCAGCCGCTGGATCATCTGCCGGATCTCGTCGGTGGAGCAGTGGGTGCGGGTCGCCAGGGTACGCACCTCGTCGGCGACCACCGCAAAGCCGCGCCCCTGCTCCCCGGCCCGTGCCGCTTCAATGGCGGCGTTGAGGGCCAGCAGGTTGGTCTGCTCCGCCACCACGCGAATGACGTCGAGCACGGAGCCAATCTGCTGAGTCTCCTGCTCGAGGCGGCTCACCGCCTGTACCGTCTCCACCATCTCGTCCGCCAGCTGGCTGATGGACTCCCGGGTCTGGACCACCACCTCGCGGCCATGCTGGGCCAGATTGAGGGCCGAGTCCGCCGCGTCGGCGGCCTGGGCCGCGTGCTGGCCCACTTCGCGGCTGCTCACCGTCATCTGCTCCATGGCGCTGGCCACCCGCAGGGTATCCTGCTCCTGGCCGGTGACGATGGCGCCGGTACGCTCCACCACCTCGGCCAGCTGGTGGGCATGCACCCGGTTCTGATCCGCTATCTGCTGGCTGCGGGCCACCAGCTGCGCCATCTGGCTGGCGAAGAGGTTGAAGTTGATGCTGAGCTGGCTCAGCTCGTCACGCCCCGACTCCGGCAGACGTACCCGCAGATCCCCCTCCCCCCTGGCGATGTTGCCAAGGGCCGAGACCGAGCGGGAGAGGGGCACGACGATGCTGCGCACAATGAGGCCGACCACGGCAAACAGCAGGAGGGCCAGCACCAGCCCGATCCCCAGCAGGGTGTGCAGCACCTCCCGGTACTGGGCCTCGACGTCGTCCACATAGACGCCGGTGCCGATGATCCAGTCCCAGGGGGCAAAGCGCTTGATGTAGGAGATTTTGCGTACCGGTTCGTCCACCCCCGGCTTGGGCCAGTAGTAGGCCACCTCCCCCGCGCCCTGGGCCCGGGCCAGATCGGCGAAGGCGACGAACAGCCTGAGCCCCTGCTTGTCCTCCACCCCGGAGAGATCCTTGCCGTCCAGCTCGGGTTTCATGGGGTGCATCACCATGGTGGGGTGGCTGTCGTTGATCCAGAAGTAGTCATCGTTGCCGTAACGCAACCCCTTGATCAGCGCCAGCGCCTCGGCCTTGGCGCTCGCCTCGTCCAGCTCCCCCTTGCGCACCCTGGCTTCCAGCCCCGCCACCAGGCTGTAGGCGGTCTCCACCTGGACCTGGGTCTGGCGGCTCTTCTCACCCATCAGCCCCTGCTGATAGATCTGCAGGCAGAAGAACAGCAACAGTCCCAGCAGCGCCAGCACCATCAGGGTCACCAGCGACAGACGCCGACCGATACTCCATTGTCTCAACATACCCTCGCCCCGCAGCAGCTACATATCCTTAACACAAGGTATGCCGCCGCGACGCGGGCTGTCCACGATGTCAGCAAAAGCGATGCCAAAAACATGATCCAGCCCCAAAAACAAGAAAGGGTGCCCAGTGGCACCCTTTCTCGTGGTCGACAGGAAGAGGTATCACCGCTCCCAGTACACCTCTTCCAGGCTGTCTTCCTTCTCCGGCAACCCGCGGGAGAGGCGCGGGCTGCTCTGGGCCAGCACCTCGTAGCTCACCCGGTTGGCGTACTTGCACACCTGGGCCAGAGAGGAGTAGGTCAGGAATTCCGAGAGATGCTTGGCGGAGTTCGGCACGTTCATGCGGTGGTAGGCGTTCGCCACCATGTCGTGCAGCACGGCGGACAGCGCCCCGTCCCCTGCCCCGTTGGTGTTCTTGATCTTCTCCGGGCCGCCCATGTAGGGGGAGATGTGGGAGTAGATACGCGCAGGCTTGCGGCACTTGTCCCGGGCCATGGGGCGGCTGAACTCGTACATGTTGAACTCGGGGATGACGCCGGGCAGCAGGGTGTGGGTGGTCTCGCGCTTGTAGTCCTCGTCGGTGTAGCTCGCCATGTAGAGGCCGATGGGGCCGGCGGTGCAGAGCACCATGTCCGCCCAGTCCAGCGCCTTGTCGGCCGCGCCGAGGGGATCCTTTATCCCGGTCAGGGCCTCCGCCTCGTCCTCGTTCATGGCGAGCACGGTCACGTTCTCGCTGATGAAATCACGCCACCACTGGGGATTCTCGTCGATGACGAAGCGGGTGCCCAGGGTCAGCACCACGGGCACCCCGGCCTCGCGGGCATAGCGCACCGCGGCCATGGCGGCCTCCTTCATGGGGGTGCCGTCAGCGCCGCGCACCAGATAGGCGGTGATCACCAGGGCCGAGGCCTCCTTGATGATGGTCTCGGGGATGTGGTCCACATCCAGGTGATCCATCTTGCCGGCGTTGATGCCAAAGCTGCGCTCTCCCCCTTCGGTGATGAAGGTGAAGCAGCGCCCGACCGGGCCGTCCACCGGCTGCAGGTAGTCGAGGTTGACCCGGGAGGAGGTGTTGCACAGATAGCGGTAGGCATAGCTGCCGATGCGGATGTCCTGGCTCATGACGCCAAGCAGGATGGAGTGGGAGTCCGCCAGCACGGAGTAGTTGTGCATGGTGTTGCCGATGGTGCCGCCGGCAAATTCGCTCACCACCATGTTGTTGGCCTTGAGCTCGTCGTAGACCAGCTCCGCCACCTCGTCGGAGATGAGCATGGAGTGGCCCTTGCTCAGGCCGTACCGGTTCAGGAAGTCTTCGTCCACATGGGCTTCGATATCCACCAGAGTCTGATCGATGCCCACTACATAGGCCTTGCCCAGTTCGGTGAGCTGGGAGTTCTGCGGGATCAGGGGATCACGTCTGTCGACCGGGAAGTAGTGTTTGGACTTGCGCTGACCGGGAAATTTCATGGCAATCTTCTGTGCTCTGGGGAAAAGAGGGGCGGGATTTTAACACAATCCACCACGCCGAAAAGTCGCACGATTGAATTTTGAGGTCAGTATAGACAAGGGTTTGCGAGGAAAACGTTTGACTTGTCTGCCACAAAAAACCACCCCGTGGCGGGGTGGTGTTGCGGGATGACATTCAGCTTGCCGAGAGCCCCTGCACCAGGCCCAGCACCGAGAAAATCCCCAGCGACAGCCAGAAGAAGAGGGTGCCGAAGAGGCGCGGCATGTTGGGAGCCCTGGGGATCTGGATGCCGATGGCATGCAGGATGCGACCCACCAGCAGCAGCACACCGCCCAGGTGCAACCAGAGCGCCCCGACCCCCGCCAGTTCGCACAGGGCCATCAGCAGCAGGGTGAGGGGCACGTACTCGGCAAAGTTGCCGTGGGCGCGGATCGCGGCCAGCATCTCGGGGGCTTCCCCCTCCCCTATCATCACCCTGAACTGGGCGCGGCGCTTGACCACCCAGAAGGAGAGCAGCAGAAACAAGAGCCCGAGCAGGCCGGCGTAAATCAGCGTGATATGCATCATCAGGACACTCCTTTATCGTTGAATCCGAACGTCCGCCACGTCGGGCACCGGATGAGAACGGTCATCATGCCAGCTCGCGACAGATGAGGGAAACCATCATTCGGATATGGGCCTGATCGCTGTTGAGGGCTGGGATGTATTCAAACTGCTCGCCACCGGCGGCCATGAAGATCTCCCGGTTCTGCACCTGGATCTCCTCCAGGGTCTCGAGGCAATCCGCCGAGAAGGCCGGGCAGATGACATCGAGCCGCTTGACGCCGCGAGAGGGCAATTCGCCCACGGTCAGGTCCGTGTAGGGCTTGAGCCACTCCTCCTTGCCAAAGCGGGACTGGAAGCTCGCGGTCCACTGCTCCGGGGCCAGCCCCAGCGCCTCCGCCAGCAGGGCGGCGGTGCGCCTGCACTGATGACCATAAGGATCCCCTTCCCGCTCGTAGCGCTCGGGAATGCCGTGGAAGGACATCAGCAGATGCTCCCCCTGGCCGTGCTGCTCCCAGTGGCGACGCACGCTCATGGCCAGCGCCTGGATGTACTCCGGGTGGGCATGGTAATCGCGGATGAGCCGCACCACCGGCAGATTGCGCTCGGTTTTCATCGCCCTGGCCCAGGCGTCGAACACCGAGGCGGTGGTACTGACCGAATACTGGGGATAGAGCGGCAGCAGGATCACCCGGTTGACCCCCTGGGCCTTGAGGGCCTGCCAGCCATCGGCCAGCGACGGGGCGCCATAGGTCATGGCGAGCGCCACCGGCACCTCGACCCCTTCCCGCTTGAGCTCGTGCTCCAGGGCCGCGCGCTGCTGCTGGCTGATGACCATCAGGGGGGAGCCCTGCTCGGTCCACACCTGCTGATAGAGCTTGGCCACCTTGGGGGAGCGGGTCGGCAGGATGATGAAGTGAAGCAGGGGGCACCAGAGGTAGCGCGGCAGGTCGACGACCCGCTGATCGTGCAGAAACTGGCTGAGAAACGCCTTGACCGCCGCCGTGGTCGGCGCGGCCGGGGTACCCAGATTGACCAGCAAGATCCCGGTTTTCGTGGTCACGTTAGCATCCTGTCGTTCTGTGTCGTGGGAATGGAATGCAAGAAAGGGCCCGGTATGGACCCTTTTCTCACTCTCGTAGCCAGCCGGCGAACGGCTGCGTCCTGCCGGCCCTGAATGGCTTAACCGAGAATGGCGGCCAGTTGCTGGCTGACCAGATCCACCGGCTGGGTGCCGTCGATCTTGACGTAACGGGTGTTGCCCGCTTCCGCTTCCTTGCCGTAGAAACCGATGAGCGGCGCGGTCTGCTGATGGTAGACATCCAGACGCTTGCGCACTGTGCTCTCTTCGTCGTCGGCACGGATCACCAGATCCTCGCCGGTCACGTCATCCTTGCCTTCCACTTTCGGCGGGTTGAACACCACGTGGTAGGTACGGCCGGAGCCGGAGTGCACGCGGCGGCCGCTCATGCGCTTGACGATCTCTTCGTCCGGCACGTCGAATTCCAGCACGAAGTCCACGGTCACACCGGCATCCTTCATGGCTTGCGCCTGGGGAATGGTGCGGGGGAAGCCGTCCAGCAGGAAGCCGTTGGCGCAATCCGGTTGCGCGATGCGTTCTTTGACCAGGCCGATGATGATGTCGTCGGAGACGAGCTGACCTGCGTCCATCACGGCTTTGGCCTTGAGGCCCAGCTCGGTACCCGCCTTGATCGCCGCACGCAGCATGTCGCCGGTGGAGATCTGCGGAATACCGTGTTTTTCCATGATGAACTGAGCCTGGGTACCCTTGCCGGCGCCCGGAGCTCCCAACAGAACAATGCGCATACACGCTCCTAGTTGATTGGTTATTCAATTCTTGAGAAGGCAAAAAACTACACGTTTTCGCCCGTATTAACAAGCTCGCCCCGTGTGAGTGGCCAGATTATCACCACACTCCCGCCCCGTCTCTGCGACCAAAGACGCAGACGACGACCATGAAAAATGATTGAAAATGCAGCAGCGCACCAGAGGGGAACGGCCAAAAAAAAGCCCACTGTCATGCAGTGGGCCAATCACAATCACATCACGCCTGGAGTAGCAGACGGTTGATACGGGAGACGAAGCTCGCCGGATCATTGAGACCGCCCTGCTCCGCCAGCTGGGCCTGCTCGTGCAGGAGGGAGACCCACTCGCCAAACAGGCTCTCATCCTCGATGGTGCCGAGCTTCTTCACCAGGGCATGGTCTGGGTTGAGCTCCAGGATGTACTTCTGCTCCGGCACCGGCTGACCGGCGGCGCGCATCAGCTTGATCATCTGGGTGCTCATGCCGTGGGCGTCGGTGACGATGCAGGACGGCGAGTTGGTCAGACGGTGGGTGACGCGCACCTCTTTCACCGCCTCCCCGAGGCTCTTCTTGACCCGCTCCACCAGACCGGCGTTGGCTTTTTCAGCCTCTTCCTGCGCCTGCTTGGAGGCGTCGTCTTCCAGATCCCCGAGATCCAGTTCGCCACGGGTGACGGAGACCAGTTGCTTGCCGTCGAACTCGGTCAGGTGGCTCATCAGCCACTCGTCCACCCGCTCCCACATCAGCAGCACTTCGACGCCCTTCTTGCGGAAGATCTCCAGATGCGGGCTGTTCTTGGCAGCGGCATAAGAGTCGGCGGTGATGTAGTAAATCTTCTGCTGGCCTTCCTTCATGCGGCCAACGTAATCCTCGAGAGAGACGGTCTGGGCTTCGCCCTCGCCGGCGGTGCTGGCAAAGCGCAAGAGCTTCGCGATCTCTTCCCGGTTGGCGTAATCCTCGGCCGGGCCCTCTTTGAGCACATTGCCGAACTCGCTCCAGAACTTGGCGTACTTCTCGGCATCGTCTTTCGCCAGCTTGTTGAGCATGGTGAGCACGCGCTTGGAGCAGGCCTTGCGCAGGGAGGCGGTCACCTTGTTGTCCTGCAGAATTTCACGGCTGACGTTGAGCGGCAGATCGTTGGAGTCCAGCACCCCTTTCACGAAGCGCAGGTAGGTCGGCATGAACTGCTCGGCGTCGTCCATGATGAAGACGCGCTGCACGTAGAGTTTCAGGCCGTGCTTCTGCTCGCGGTTGTAGAGATCGAAGGGCGCGCGGGCCGGGATGTAGAGCAGGCTGGTGTACTCCTGGGCCCCTTCCACCCGGTTGTGACCCCACAGCAGCGGATCTTCGAAGTCGTGGGCGACGTGCTTGTAGAACTCCTGATACTCCTCGTCCTTGATGTCCTTCGGGTTGCGGGTCCAGAGCGCAGTGGCGCGGTTGACCTGCTCCCACTCCCCCGGGGTGCCGACGATGGTTTCACCGTCTTCTTCCCGATCCGGAGTGCCCTCCTTGAACATCTCCACCGGCACGCTGATGTGGTCGGAGTATTTGCTGACCACGGAGCGCAGACGCCAGTCGTCCAGGAACTCCTCTTCATCGCTGCGCAGGTGCAGGATGACGTCGGTGCCGCGACCGGCTTTGGTCACGTCAGCCACGGTGAAGGAGCCTTCCCCTTGTGATTCCCACTGCACGCCCTGCTCCGGCGCGGTGCCTGCGGCGCGGGAGACCACGGTCACCTTGTCGGCCACGATGAAGGCGGAGTAGAAGCCCACCCCGAACTGGCCGATCAGCTGGGAATCCTTGCCCTGGTCACCGGAGAGGTGCTTGAAGAACTCGGCGGTGCCGGACTTGGCGATGGTGCCCAGGTGCTCGATCACCTGGTCACGGGTCATGCCGATGCCGTTGTCCGAAATGGTCAGGGTCTTGTTCTCTTTGTCCACCACCAGGCGCACGCGCAACTGGCCGTCGTTTTCGAACAAAGAGGCATCGGAAAGCGCCTTGAAGCGCAGCTTGTCCGCCGCATCGGAGGCGTTGGAAATCAGCTCGCGCAGGAATACTTCTTTGTTGGAGTAGAGGCTGTGAGCCATCAGGCTCAGCAGTTGTTTGACTTCAGTCTGAAAGCCGTGGGTTTCGGCGTGAACACTTTGGGTCATCGACCAGTCCTCAAAACGTCGGGTTGAACAGATTCCCAAGCTAGATGGGGTTGGCCTTTCAAATATCAAGGGGCTTGCGTGCAAACTTGAGAGCAAATTTGCACACCGGCCCCTCGCTTGGCCCACACAGGCAACCCCCTCCCGGCCTCCCCCTTCATAAGGGGGAGGTGCACCGTCGTCCCCTGTCTGGCGAAGGGGTCAGACTGGAATCGAGAGGGGTGACATATAGCGGGGTCAGCCTTGCTCTCCCCTGCCAAAGGGAGGGCTGGGGTGGGGTGCGTTGCTCCCTCCTCTGCCAAGGGGAAGCATGAGGTGGGATCCGTTGCCCCCTCCCCTGCCAAAGGGGGCATGGGGCGGGCTCCGTTGCTTTCTTCCCTGCCAAAGGGAGGAGTGGGGCAAGATCCATTGCTCCCTCCCCTATCAAGGGGAGGGCCGGGGTGGGGTTCGTTGCTTTCTCCCCTGCCAAAGAGAGGAGTGGGGCAAGATCCATTGCTCCCTCCCCTGCCAAGGGGAGGGCCGGGGTGGGGTCCGTGGTGTCTTTAGCTCAGGCGCTGGCGCCCCATCAGGGAGTGGGAGAGCGTGGTGCCATCCACCAGCTCCAGCTCCCCGCCCACCGGCACACCGTGGGCGATGCGGCTCACCTCCACCCCGGCGGAGCGGGCCATGTCGGCGATGTACCAGGCGGTGGCATCCCCCTCGATGGTGGGGTTGGTGGCGAGGATCAGCTCCTTGATCTGCTCCTCCTTGAGGCGGCGCTCCAGGATATCGAGCCCCAGCTCCTCGGGGCCGATGCCGTCAAGGGGCGACAGGTGCCCCATCAGCACGAAGTAACGGCCGGAGAACTGGCCGGTCTGCTCGATGGCGGCCACGTCCGCCGGGCTCTCCACCACACAGAGCAGGCCGTTCTCCTCGCGCTTGGGATTGGCGCAAATATCGCAGCGATCGTTCTCGGTAAAGGTGCGGCAGTGGCTGCAATGACCGATTTCGGTGAGCGCCCGATTGAGCAGGGAGGCCAGACGCAGGCCGCCGCTGCGCTCGCGCTCCAGCAGGGTGAACGCCATGCGCTGGGCCGATTTCGGGCCCACGCCCGGCAAGACCTGCAGCGCCTTCATCATCTCATCGAGCAGGGGACTGAATTTCATGGGGATATCCTTTAAAGCCGCGCCGAAGGAGTGATTCGGCCCGCTTGCCTGAAGCGGTGCCGACGCCTCCATCCGAACCTATCTTGTTGGCGCAGGACTATACCCGAGCCGGCCCCGGGCGCCAATGGCCGGATCCCGCCACAGTGCCTGACGGCCCAACATCACCCCGGTCGGGGCGCAGCACTGAGCGGCAACCTCCCCTTCCCCTCTCCCCACAACCCAGATCACGCCATGATTGCCAAACCAATTCCGGGGAAACCGGGAAACCCTCCCAGATTGCCCCAACTCACTCCCCACCAGCCTCCAGACAAGCCAGCACGGCCAGAAACCAGGCCCACATTGTTTGGTTTTTCTATTCGACAATCAGTTATCGTTTAGCAAAACCAAACAATAAATGCCCTCTTGAGGTCCCGATTTATGACGTTGCGCCGGTTTTCAACGGCTCCCCCTTCTGTTTTTTCACCGGCCGATTAGTATGACTCACGCGACAACCAGCTCCGTTGAGGCCGTTACTAGGGCACGGTGAGAGCTAGGGAAAGTGCGAACAAGTATCCCACGAACAAAAAATGAAAATTTTAGTCATTTAATATCAATGGGTTACCAGTAAATGCTCTCGTGCCATATGACTTATTCGCACCTTCCCTTACCCGTTTACCATAGCGGCCAAAAGTGATCCCTGGATTTGACCCCATAGATCCAGACACTTTTTCCCGCTTAGGGTTGTGATACCCGACTGCGCAGAAATTCCCGAGGTGAACGGTATCCCAAGGCGCTGTGCGGGTGGTGTTCGTTATAATGCTCAAACGCGATGGCCAAATTGCCTACCGCTGTTCGGCTATCTGGTTTCGGCATCATCTCGATATAGTCTCGCTTCATCGTCTTCACGAAGCTCTCCGCTATACCGTTGCTCTGTGGGCTTCTCACCGCCGTCGTTCTGGGCTCCAACCCGATTTCTCGTGCAAACGCGCGGGTCTCATGGGCTCGATACGCCGAGCCATTATCAGTCAGCCACTCCACCGGTGATGCCGGCAACGCATCCCCGAAGCGTCGTTCGACAGATCTCAGCATGACATCTTGCACCGTGTCACTGTCGTAACCCCCGGTGCTGGCAGCCCAGTCCAACGCCTCCCTATCGCAGCAGTCCATGGCGAACGTGACTCGTAGTTTTTCACCGTTATCGCAGCGAAACTCGAAGCCATCCGAGCACCAACGTCGATTGCTCTCTTTGACGGCAACACGCCCCTTATGTGCCTGCTGGGCCAATGGTGCAGCCGGTTTTCTTTCCAGCAGCAGGCCATGCTCTCTCATGACGCGATATACCCGTTTGGCGTTTACTACAGGCTGTCTTGTTGCCTCTGACTGACGCCGTAACAGCGCCCAGACCCGGCGATAGCCATAGGAGGGAAGTTCTGCCATCGCCTCCATGATACGGCCAAGTAAGGCTGCATCATCACGCTGGCGATGATGACGACCATCTTGCCAACCTGGTTTGCGATGAACACGAACGGATAGCTGCGCACGCGATACATTAAGGGCCTGGCTCACAGCACTTAATCGTCGTCCCCCGGCAACAAGGGCGCATGCGCAATCCATTTTTTTGCTCGACCATACTCCACGGCTTCTTTGAGGATCTCGTTCTCCATGGTCTTCTTCCCGAGCAGACGCTGGAGCTCTCGGATCTGCTTGATGGCAGCAGCCAACTCGGAGGCTGGAACAACATCCTCACCGGCGGTGATCGCCGTGAGAGAGCCTTCCTGGAATTGTTTACGCCATTTGAAAAGCTGGTTGGCGTTGACGTCGTGCAAGCGAGCGACATGAGATACGGTCATTCCGGGCTCAAAGGTCTGCTGCACGATGGAGATCTTTTCCTGCGGAGTCCGGCGTCGACGGCGCTCAGCCCCTGTTAACACTTCGACCATTTTCTCGTTGCGACTAGTACTGAACATAGTTCCAAGACTACCTCTTAAATTAAGAGGGGCGAAGTGTCTGGATCTTCAAGGGGCCAATCTAATCCCTGTTTTACTATGTCCCGCCAACTCAGCCACAATATGCTCAGCAACGTCCGCCTGCTGTAACTCATCGATGTAGCTATGCCGCAGCCCGTAAAGCGTGGGACGGCCCTGACCTACGATGCCAGCATCATTGAAGTGGCGTTGGAAGCGACAGGTGATGTTATGCGCCCAGTCGTCGTCTTTGCCTGATGGTTTGTCGTCGAACAAAAATACCTGCCCCTGACCGCGACGACTCTCCACATAGTCCAGGAATTGATGTCCGATCAACGCACTATGTAGCGGCACGGTACGGTACGCATTGGCACTCTTGAGCTGTTGATCCACCTCTCCCGCATCGACCATCAGACACCAAATCCCCTCAACCTGTTTGATGTTCTGAGTTTTGAGCTGGCAAGCCTCGGAGGGTCGCAGCCCGGCATACAGGCACAGCAGGGGCACCCACCAGTCTTGAACTCTCAATTTTTTGCCTTTCTGGGATTGTTTGCTGCGCAGGCTGGCAAACAGCTGAGCCAGTTGAGGGCGATGCCAGCGCACTCGCTCCTCATCCGCCCGTTTGTGCGGCTTCTTGCCTGCCGTCAACCCATCAAAAGGGTTACGGCTGCAATAGTCCAGCGCCACGCACCAACGGAAGAACTGTTTCAGGGCGGCGAGGTAATCTCCTTTGGTTTTGAAACTGAGGTTGGTCTTGCGCAGCAAGCTGTTGCGGTACTCCTGCGCCAGAGCGGGCGTCACCTCATCGACTTTAACCCCTTTGGCCCAGGTGACGAAGGCGTTGATCCGAAGTTGGAGCTGGCCCACCGACCTATGCTGGATCCCCTCACTGGTTTTAGTCTCGATGAATCTCGCCAATGCGTGGGTGAGCATGATCCCACTGCTGGGGCAAGCTGGGGCATCAACAGAAGGTTCACGAGGTGTGGAAGGTGTTTGAGGAGGGATGAACCCCGCTGCTTTGAACGCGTCTAGATCGGCGCGGATCCAGCGATAGAAACTGCGGGGGGCAGTATCGGCAGGAGTAGCCGCGATAAGTGCGCGAGTACGAGCTGCCACTGCCAGGTTGCGGTCTACGGCGAGCTGACGATCTTTGGTGCAAAGGGAAGTACGGATAGCGAAGGGCAAGCCACGGTCACGTAATGACTTAGGCAGCGGGAGACGAGTGTAGTAGGTGCCGGAGGCATTTTTACTCAGATACATGATTGTTCCACCCAGTTGATCCAGGAAAAAAATCACGTAAGTCTAGAAATGAAAAAACCCGTTGAAATTCAAC